>JAZSDZ010000029.1:0-19883 GCA_045531435.1 Candidatus Fimenecus sp. | reverse complement strand
AGTCATTTTACCGCTAACATTGTTAAATACTGTACCACTTGTGATAACTTCGTATTTTGACAATGTTTCATCAATATGTTCTTTGATGCTTAACCATTCAAATGAACCATCAACATATGTGTAAACTGCGCTGTTGAACCAAACCTGGAAACTTGCAGCTTTAAATGGTTCGTTGTCCTGAGAACATGTTACATAACATTTAACTGTTACTACCTGTCCTGCTGAAACTGATGTTAAAACGTTACCATCCTCATCAACGAATTCATAAGCAAGACCAGTTGTCTGTGTTTCACTCAATGTTGGTGCACCTGCTGACACTGGCACTACCATTGCTGTGAGACAAAGAACGAGTGCAAGAACAAGTGCACTAATCTTTTTTACCATAATAATCAATCTCCTTTTTTATTGACATTTTTACGGGCAGGGTATATGTTATTTTCCCATTCAGACATTTAACTTCTTAATAAAAAACGCCTATAGCCCATAGTGCAATAATATTCTAGCATATTAAATTTGTATAGTCAACATAAATTTTCCAAAGTTAAGCAAAAAGTCGTTTGTTTTACTTTTTCAGAAAATGTTTTTTATTTAAAAGATTCAGATATAGTCTTAAATAAAAACCCGGCGGATTTAACCACCGGGAAAAATTTAACAACTATTCTTTCCTTTTGCACAACATTTTAAGGCGCATAATACACCAAAATATCTTGCATTATTAATTACATACCATATACTGTTGCATAGAAAATTTCAGCAATATCTGCCTGTGCAGAATAACCATCCTGAACGAATGCAAGCTCTGACATTGTAGCAACGTCAATTGAGTCTACATATGTGTCGCCATTGTAGTCACCAGCGATTGTTTCTGCTACTGTTGTTGTTGTATCACCATAGAATGCAAATTCTGATGCCGCAGCAACGTCGATTGAATCCATGTATGCGTCGCCGTTAACGTCACCGAAGTAAACGAAGTAATATGTTTCAACTACTGCGCCGTCTTCATCAAGAACGTTAATGATTGTACCTGTTGTTTCAAATCCGTCAATTGATGATTCAGGAAGGATAACTTCGAGATAATCATCACCATATGCTGTTGTAAATGCATCTGCAATCATTGGATATACATCTGAACTAAAGTTATCGTCATAACCTACTGTATCAAGACCATAAATCATACCTGTTGGAGCTGCGTCAACTGCATCTATAAGGTGTGGATACCAGTCTTCACATGCCATCATTGGTGCGATTTCTGTGTCAACGAAGATGCCATAATCTGCATATTCGTCTCTGAGTACAAGTGTATTTGGTTCTGTAACTGCTGCTTCGAAGTTAGCGATAGCTGCTTCGAGAGCTGCGTTAGATGTGTTAACCTTTGCCTGGTTGTTCTGGTTATTTGGACGGTCGTTTTCTACATACTCAAGAGCTGAGTCAGCATAGAGATTAAACATCATAGGCTCTGTTTCATCCTCATCGTAATACTTGAGGTCGCCTGCCTGTTTGTCACCATTCTGAACTTCAATGTCGTTTTCTGAGTAAACTGCCTGATAGTTATAACCAAGAGCTGAGATAAGTTCTGCGTATGCTTTGTTAGCATCTACGCCTTCCTTAACAACCCAGTTACCGTCGTTTGCACCAAGTGATGCAAAGATTTCTTCAGCAATAGCAACGTTAGCCTGAAGGTCAGCGATGCCACCTGCTTCGATAAGTGAACGAGAAATTGGGAGAAGGTTCTTGTAAGCAACCATGAGGTTGTACTTAACTGAGTAGATGTCTGAGTTGTAGTTTGAGTAGCCATATTCATCGCTACCAGCTGCTACTGCTTCAGCAATTTCAAGAGTTTCAGCAAATCTTGCCCATGATGCTGCTGTGAAGTCTTCTTCGATGAGACCCTGAGCATTAATGTGAGCAATTTCCTGTTCGAGGAAGTACATATGTGCTGGCTTTTCGTTGTAAGTATTTGGTTCTGCATTAGCTGCAAGGAACTGCTTATAGTATGCAATACGAGCTGTTGTATCTTCAACGATAAGCTTAGATGTTGTAGGCTGTTTCCATTCGTCATGAGCAGCCTGTGATGCTGAAATGTCTTCTGCCTTATTTTCTGTTCTTGAAGCTAAGATACCAGCCTTAATAGCTGCGTTAGCTTCTTTACCTGCTACGAGGTCAAGTTCAGCTTCTGAAATACCTGAACCAACGATGTAGTATTTATCCATTACCTTAGGAGCAAGGAATGTACGGTAGAGGTTTTCGCCTTCTTCCTTAACATCACTGTAATTGAAGTATTCATAGAAGTCATAATCCTGGAAGTCGATTTCCTTACCATCTACGAAATCGTTTTCGATTTCAGCTGCAAGAGCCTGAACATATGAAGGAAGTGAGCTTGATGCGCCAGCTGACTGTGCATCAGCAAGAGCTGTTTCATAATTCTTCTTAGCTGTTTCGAATGCTTCGATAGCTGGCTCAATCTGAGGCATGATAGCTGATACATAGTCGTTAGCTGATGTACCAGTAGCCTGGTAACCGTTCCAGTCAACAATATTTCTTGCTGTTGTCATCATTGGGTAAGTTGCAAGTTTAACGATGTTGTTCCATGCAACTCTGTAAGCTTCCCAAGTAGCAGCGTCAACACCCTGATGAGCGTTGTAACCGTTGTCTTTATTGTCAGCATAAACCTGGTCAATGCCGTAGTCATTGTAGTAAATGAAGTCAACGTACCAAACCTTAGTATCGTCACCGTACTTAACACCAACACCACCCATGTCATAAGCGCCATAAGCGAATTCTGTGTCAGCTGTTACGCCATCTTTAGCATAGTAGAGGAGACCGTTAACTGTTGACTGACCTTCCTTTTGAAGTGTTGATTCCCAACCACCAGCCTGACCTTCGTACTGTGCAAAGTAGTTAGATGCAGGAGCTGTTGGAAGGTCACCGTCAGCAGTCTTGTTATTGTTACAGTCAACTGTTGAGCCTTCTGAGTAACAATACTTGAATGCCTGGTCAGGGTTAGAAAGAGAAGCAGCAACGTAGTGGATTTCCTGTTCGTATTCTGTTACTGTTGTGAAAAGGTCTTCTGTAAATACATAAGACTTGAAGTCGTAGATACCACCATAAGATTTATCGTGGTCATTAGCCTGTGTACCAATGTGGTTAGCATCTTCGTAGAGACCTGAGATAAGGAATGTGTATGATGTGTACTGAGTACCACCAACAGCCTGACCGTCTTTACCAACGTAGTTGTAACCGATTGTCATTGTAACAGCTTCTTCACCCTTATATGTACCAGTAAGTTTAATCCATACCTTTTCATAAGGAGTAACATTTGCATCAGAAGCAGTTTCTGTGATGTTACCACTGTCATCTCTTGTTACAACAACGTATTCTACACCGAGGTCGTTGTTAACTGTAGCATCAAATTCTACTGATACGATATTGATGTCGTATGAGTGGTCTGTTACAGTTGAATTTCTGTGAATCTCAAGCATACCTGCTGAGTTGTTAAGGAATGTAATGTATGTGTTTGCAATTGCTGTACCAGATGAAGCAGATGTCTGTCCGCTACCCTGGAATGCGTAGTCATTACCATCCTTGAAGTCGTAACCCATAACTGGGTCAGCAATCTTCTGAGGGTCTGTCTTCCAACCTAACAAGAAGTTAAGGAATGGGAAGAGAGTTCTGCAACCACCGTTTGTTACAAGACCTGTGTGGAGAACTTTAACAAGGTTTACAACCATTGTTACGAGGTTGCCCTGAACTGCGAGAGAGTCGAAGTCAGTGATAACTGATGGGATGAGTTCGTATGAACCGCCACCAAGTTTCTTGAAGAGGTAGTTAACAATATTCTTGAGCTTAGTTGCAAGCTGGTCAAGAATGTTAGTATTTCTTACAAAACCATCTGGAACTTCGAGTATGCTGAGAACGTCATCCCAACGAAGGTCAACGAGACCAAGAATAAGGTCATAACGAAGGAGCTGTTCAAGCTCTGTTTCGCAATCAGTTGCTGTTACGTTGAGGATTTCGTCAGCTGGGAGAAGTGCGTTAAGGATTGTATCAAGCTTAAGCCATGGGTCCTGAGCTGTTGCAAGGTCAACTGTGAATGCTGATGTGTCAACAAGGTTTTCCATTGCCCAGCTCCATTCATAGTCAGCTTCGAGAGCCCAGTCGATGATGTAGTCGAGCATGCCTTCCCACTGAGCATTAAGAGCTGCCTGAGTTGTACCTGCTGCAAAAGTGCCGCCGTCTGCCATATAGTAAACAGGATCACCAACAACACCTGAAACAACACCATTATCTTCACCCATATCAGCGAATGCACGAAGGTATTCATAACCAACGTTGATACCCATTGTAAGGATTACATCGAGCCAATAACCTGATGCTGTCTGTCCTTCTGAAAGAAGAGGTGTTGGGTCAACGAATGTCTTAACGTTATCATCTGTTGTTGTACCGAAGTCAGCATAGATAAGAGCATCAAAATTATATTCAGGTGCAAGGTATGCAGCGAATTCACGAACAACTGCTGCAAGGATAGCACCAACCTTAGCATTAGCTGCTACAAGGTCATCTTTGCCAGGAAGTGAAACTGATGGCATAAGCATATTTACAAGATGAGCAGCGATACCCATAAGGATTGTATCGTTTTCATTTGTTTCTTCAACTTGAACGCCGGCAATTGTTACAGCGTTGCCTTCTGCATCGTAACCTGTGCCTGTATAGTTAGCAAGCATAAGGTTTACATAGCATCTCTGATTATCTTCATCGTCCCAGTCATCACCGAATACGTGCTGAGGAGCAAGACCGATAATTGTCTGTGCAATAGCCTTAATGTTAGCAACAAGATTTTCGTTGCCACCAGTTGTAAGAGCTGGCTTTGTCCACTGTGATTTGAAACCTGAAATAGCGTCTTCTGTTTCACAACTATCCTTAAGAGCTGTGTTAGCAACCTTAATAAGGAAGTCATTTAAGTTCATAAGGAGAGTATCGTTTGTTGCACCGCCGTTTTCAGGAACGAATTCGTCCATGAAGCCTTCTTCGATTTTATAATCCCAGTTGATGATGTCGAAGTAGTTGTTCTTCTGTGAAATATCACCAGCGAAAATCTGGTCTTCAAAACGATAGTAGTGGTTACCATTGATTACTTTGTAATCTGACCACTCCCAGAGATATTCGCCCTGTTCCTGTGTAAAGAATACATCAGAAGCATCTGGAAGAGCGTTAACTGCATCGTCGCCAACCTGACCAACGTACTTGAAGCTTGCGCCAAGGAAGTCAGCAAGTACTTTCTTAACTGAACCGTTAAGAACTACAGGAGCCATAGCGTTAAATACAGGTGGGATAAATTTGTAAAGAAGTGTTGCGAGAGAATCGCCGTTTTCTGAAAGATTGATGTCATTGCCTGAAATACCATCGAGCCACTTTGAATCATCATTGTACCATTTAAGTGACCAGATATTACCCCAATCATCTGTTGCACGCCATACATATGTTGCGCTTCCAGGAGTTTCCTGAGTCATAACATATGTCTGTTTTTCAACGAAGTATGTGTAAGCTGCTGGGCTACCATTTACTTCATCAGGAGTCTTTGCAAGAGCTTCAGATTCTTTTTCATCAACAATGTGGTAAACTGTCAAAACAGAACCAGGAGTTGTGCTTGAGAATTGATAGTAGCATCTTGGACTTGAATCTGATGGAGTGCCAGGAGCTGCTGAACCTGTGTTAGCAAGCCATCCCTGGTGTTCTGATGTCATGTTACCGTTAGCATCATACTTAATTGTTGTAATTGACATATCGTTAGAGAAGAGACTCTTAACGAATGTGTTTACTGTTTCTTCAACTTTACCGTCACCCTTACCGTTTGTGTCAAGCCACTTAACTTCTGTAAGAGTGTCGTCCCATCTTTCAAGCTTTGGGAATACAAGACCCTTAACAAGACCAGGAAGGTCCATGATAATTTTTTCAATAGCTGACATATCACCAAGGCTAACGATACCAAGGTCAAGACCATCAGTAAACAACTTGTTAACGAGAGTAGTGTTGTCACTCAAGAAAGCAAGGAGAGTAGATACGATTGTGAACTGTGCTGTACCGTCACGGCTCATACCTGTTGTCCACTTACCTGTTTCAAGAGATTCAAGGATACCAAGGTTAACAATTCCCATCGCGATAGAAGCGAGTGTGCTTTCAAAAGTATCCTTAATTGTATCAAGTGAGTAACAAAGTCTGTCAACGCTTGTCAAGTCAATTGTAACTGAAAGACCAAGAACATTGAAAACTTCGCCCATATTGATATTAAGGCCTGGGAGTAAAGCGTCAACTGCATCCAAAAGGATTGATGTTCTTTCTTCAAGTGAAAGTCTTGTTACCTGACCATATGGTGAGTAAGCATCAAGAGCTTCCAAGTCAGCAACTGTCTTATAATTAGTTCTAGCTGCAGAACCAAGAACAGAAAGTGCTGAGAACGCAAGAACAACTGCAAGAACAACGCTCAAGAGTTTTTTCATTTTGTTCATTAATTTTTCCTCCTATTATTTTTTGCATACATATTATATGTGCAATGTGAAATAGTTCCCCATAACTGTTTTTACATCGCCACGGGAGAGGCGATACGAGAGCAGCAATTTCTTACTCTCTGACCCAGCCGTATAATCTTTCCGTTATACGTGCAGAGCTCGACAAAAGTGCTCAATCTACCCGGACTGCCTTCCCACCGCTTCCGCTAATCATTTGATAAGCCACGGCGGAAGACTGATGATACACACCCGAGTATTACCTTAGGATGTGCATCACTAATGGGAAAACGAAGTGTCATTTTCTAAAAAATTAGGCACTTCACCCATTACACCATTCCTATGGTTATAACAATTATACAAACTTTTTCCTGAAATATCAAGACCTAATTAACAAAAAATTCATTTTTCAGTCACTTTTTATAAAAATTTTTTGCTGTTTTGTGCATTTAACCAAAGTGGAGTTTGAAAACCTGACGAAAACCTACAAACCCCGAACAATTACACAACATTGTGTTCATAATTTTGTTAGTTTTGTCTGAATTTATCACACATAATAAACACATTTGCGATTTTTGTACGTTTTAAATATAGCACATACTATATGTTGTGGTATGTGCTTTTTATGGGCAAGATATAAGAATAATACGACAAACAGGGTAGGCGTATGCCTATTGTTTACAAGTCAAATTATGATTTGTCATTCAAAAAAAATAGGGGATACCCTTTGGTATCCCCATAATGTTATACGATTATTTCTTTGGTTCTTTGAATGTAAAATTGTGTCCGAGATATGTTGTGAAGTTGAATTCTTCGTCATAGCCTTCGCCACCCTCACAAGCATAATTGAGAGCGTAAAGATTTCCTTCATATACGAAATATGCTGCTTCTGCATAGTGTACAACTTTTCCCTCACCATTTACAATCTTATGTGTACGAGTTGTTGTTTTAATACCTGAAACCTGAGCAGTACCTTTTTCGATTGTATATGTACTTCCTTTGTACTCTGCAAATGTTGGATTTTGCTTAATAAGCTCATCCATTGTTGCATCATCAGCAAAAGCATCTGCGATTGACTGGTCTTGTGAATCAATTAATTCGAGGTATGATTCAAGAGTTTCTCCTTTATCAAGCTTACCAAAGTCTGAAAACTTAATGTAGCACTTATCCTTTGTGCCTTTTTTATTCATTCTTCCGTTAGTAGTTGCTTCCCAGCCACTTGGAACGATGAATTTGTAAAGCTTACCGTTGAGCTGTTTGTCTGTTACATAGTCACCGGATAACTGAAGCCAGTGTGTCTGTGGTTCACCATCTGCAAATGTAATTGGTTCACCATTACGCTCTGTAACAATAAGAGCAATCTGATTGTCCTCATTAACGATTGTGTTTCCATCTCTGTCTGTTGCAAGTGGATACTCTTTACCGTTGATTTCTGTCATTTCAACCTTGCTCTTACAAGCAGTAAATGCTGTCACAATAAACAACACTGCTAAAGCAATTGCTATAATTCTTTTACTCATATTTTTTTCCTCCATTTTTTATGTTAACCCCAATAAACAGGGGACATAACCAAATTGATTTACTTGATTTGTGTAAGTCCTTTGTTTTCTGCAGGAACAACGCCTATCCAACTCTGTCCTTTATTGACAACCAACTCATTACCGTTTTCGTCTGTCAATTTAAGTGGTGCACTCTTACCTGCCTTTGACCAGTATATTTTCTGGCCGTTTCCGTTTGATGCATAGTAGCCTTGTCCGTTTGTTGCTTCCCAATTCCATTCCTTATGCCCTGCGCCTGTATTAAGTGTTGTTACAGGTACATAAAGCACGATTACATTTTCAACTGTCATTGACTTTCCGTTGTTACCGTCAGTCATCACTGTATTGTTGAGATAATTGTAATACTTGTTTTCTGCCGAGCTGTATTTGAATGTATGTGTAAAGCCTGTTGAGAATGTTACCTTGATTTCTGAACAAACCTCATTAAGATATGCCACATTATCATTTGTTGCCACTGCAAACGGCATCCAGCTATCTGATGTCTGCTTTGTGCTGTAACCTAACTTTGCAATTGCGTTTTTAACTGCTGTATTTGTTGTAATTCCTCTATGCTCAATAGATGTGTTTCTTGTTGTATCTCTGAAGAAATATGAACCTTCATACTTCTTACCGTCAATGTTGTTCACACCAAGGTTTCTGATTGCCTGATATCCAAGCTGGAAACCGATTTTTCCACCATCACTTGCGCCCCAATGAACAAATATTGCATTCATTCCTTTTGCCAACTCAACAAAGTCGTGTCTTGCACTTCTTACCGGGCCCACTTTACTTGGAATTTTATCTGCATCAGCGTAAATCCACATCATTCGTGTGATTCCGCTTTCTGCAACACCTTCTACAACGATATCAGGTGTTGTAATGCCCCATTGAGGTCTTGCAGCAGGTGAGTTCTCAACCATAATTGCGATTGGTCTTCCGTCAATTGCATCTTCCGATAAATCAGCAACTCCCGTAAGTGGATTCACATTGTCAGGAATCTGAGTCTCTGTTGTTGGTTCTTCTACAAATATTGTTGATGTTGTGCTTTCAGTTGTTGTTTCAGGATTTTCGTCCTTTCCACATCCCACAAAAGAGCAAATCATAAGTGATACAGCCAACAAAACACTGACTAATCTTACTATATTTCTCTTCATTTTTTTATATCCTCTCCGGGAAATCCGATTATTTCTCAATCTTTGTTTTGCCACCCATATACATCTGTAATGGTTTTGGAATATTGATGCTACCGTCTTCGTTAAGATTATTTTCAAGGAATGCAATCAACATTCTTGGTGGAGCAACTACTGTGTTGTTAAGTGTATGTGCGAAATAGTTGCCGTCCTTACCCTTGATTCTGATACCAAGGCGTCTTGCCTGTGCATCACCAAGATTTGAGCAAGAACCAACCTCAAAATACTTCTGCTGACGAGGACTCCAAGCCTCAACATCACAGCTCTTTACCTTTAAGTCAGCAAGGTCACCTGAACAACATTCGAGTGTTCTTACAGGAATGTCAAGTGAACGGAAGAAGTCAACTGAATTCTGCCAGAGTACATCATACCATTTCATACTGTCTTCAGGCTTACAAACAACTATCATTTCCTGCTTTTCAAACTGATGAATTCTGTAAACACCGCGTTCTTCAATACCGTGTGCACCAACTTCCTTACGGAAACAAGGTGAATAACTTGTAAGTGTCTTTGGAAGTTCATTTTCAGGAGTAAATGTGTCAATAAACTTGCCAATCATTGAATGTTCGCTTGTACCGATAAGATAAAGGTCTTCGCCTTCAATCTTGTACATCATATTTTCCATTTCTGCAAAGCTCATAACGCCTGTAACAACGTCACTACGAATCATAAATGGCGGAATGTAATAAGTAAAGCCACGGTCAATCATAAAATCTCTTGCATAAGAGAGAATTGCTGAATGAAGTCTTGCTATATCACCACAAAGATAGTAGAAACCATTACCGCTTGTCTTTCTTGCAGAGTCAAGGTCAATACCATTAAGGCTTTCCATAATATCAACATGATACGGAACTTCAAAATTAGGTGTTACAGAGTCACCATAACGCTGAATTTCAACATTTTCGCTGTCGTCCTTACCAATTGGAACGCTGTCATCGATAATGTTAGGAATTACAAGCATAATCTTTCTGATTTCTGCTTCCAATTCGCCTTCCTTAACCTGAAGTGCAGCGAGTTCGTCAGCCATATCCTTAACCTTCTGCTTAACTACCTCTGCTTCTTCGCGTTTACCTTGTGCCATAAGGCCACCGATTTCTTTACTTACTGAATTACGAAGTCCGCGAAGTTCGTCGGCTCTGCCTTTTGCTGCTCTGTATTCTGCGTCAAGCTCAATTACCTTATCTACTAAAGGAAGCTTATCATCCTGAAACTTTTTCTTAATATTTTCCTTAACTACATCAGGATTAGTTCTTAAAAATTTAATATCTAACATTTTTATTCCACCTTATTTGTCAAATTCTTTTGCTAACTTTGTCAAATCCTCTTTGCCGAAAAACTCAAATTCAAGAGTTCCTTTATGTCCCGACGGCGACAAGTAAACCTTGACTTTTCTGCCCAGTGTATTTGTGAGAGCAATTTCAACTTCGTCGTAGTATTTATCTCTCTTTTTGTCGCGTTTCTTTGGCTTTGGCTTTTCACCTTGGTTTGCGTACTTGACCATCTTTTCAACCTGTCGCACCGACAAGTCCTGAGCTACTATTGTTTCAGCAATCTTCAGCATTTCTTTTTCATTATCAAGACCCAATAATGCACGTGCATGACCTGCTGTGATTTTTCCGTCACCTAATAAATTAAGTACAGGTGAGGGGAGTTTCAACAATCTTAATGTATTTGTAACTGCTGTTCTTGATTTACCAACTTTGTCAGCAGCCTCTTCCTGAGTAAATCCATAGGATTCAATGAGAGATTTAAGACCTTCTGCTTCTTCAACCGGGTTCAAATCCTCACGCTGAAGGTTTTCAATAAGGGCAAATACACTTGCTTCTTCATCTGTCATTTCTCTTATTGTAACAGGCACTTCAGTAAGCCCTGCCATTCTTGCTGCACGCCAACGACGTTCACCTGCAATAAGCTGATAACTGCCATCTGTCATAGGACGAACAAGAATCGGCTGAATAATGCCATTCTGTTCAATACTCTTTGCAAGTTCTTCAAGGCCTTTTTCATTGAAATTTTTTCTCGGCTGATTTCTGTTAGGCTCAACCTCGTTGATATTCAGCATTGTACTGCCATTCTCGTTGCCGTTTGCTGAATTATCAAGGAAAAGAGCATCCATACCTCTGCCCAATCCACCTTTTTTAGCCATCTTTTCACCTCATTGCTTTTGCTGTGATAAGAATTCTTCTGCAAAATCCATATAGGCTACTGCACCCTTTGAACTCTTGTCGTAATATATAATCGGCTCACCAAATGACGGAGCTTCTGAAAGTCTTACATTTCTTGGAATTGTTGTTTTATAAACTTTATTCGGGAAAAACTTTTTGATTTCCGTCACAACCTGCTGTGTGAGATTAAGCCTTCCGTCATACATAGTCTGTAAAACGCCTTCTAATTCGATATGTGGATTATATAATCTTTTTACCTGACGGACTGTTGCCATAAGCTGTGCAAGTCCCTCAAGGGCATAAAACTCGCATTGTACGGGCACAAGGAATGTGTCCGATGCAGTAAGAGCATTAATAGTAATTAATCCGAGAGACGGAGGACAATCAAAGAAAATATAATCGTATTTATCATAAAGCTGTGCTACTGCCATTTTCAAACGGCTTTCACGCTTTTCCAATTCAATAAGTTCAACTTCTGCACCTGCAAGATTAAGATATGCAGGCATAATATCAACATTTTTGAACTCTGTCTTAACAACAGCATCATTGGCATTGATATCTTTTACAAGCACATCATATGAAGAAAAACCGATTTTTCTTTTGTTAATGCCAAAACCACTTGTAGAATTACCCTGAGGGTCAATATCTGCAAGCAGCACCTTATATCCCTTTGCACCAACTGCGGCTGCAAGGCTTACAGCAGTTGTTGTTTTACCAACACCGCCTTTTTGGTTAATAATTGAAACAACCTTTGCCAAAAATCCCACTCCGAAACAGTAAAAAGGCATTTTTGACTGCCCTCTTACCCGATTTTAAATAAGTATATCACATTAATTCGAAAAATTAAAGTGAAAATACAGATTTTTTACAAATAATTAAAGATTAATGTTTCACGTGAAACAAAAAGAGACATCGAGTACATCTCAATGTCCCATATAACTCATGCAGGTGTGCCGAAAAGATGACAACAGACAACCTTTATTGTCTTTTTACTCTCGTTTTTATAAAACGCTATACCAACACCTGTTTCTTCAAAATAATCTCTCATCATATTGTTATAATGTGGTGCGTCATCAGAAAGCATATCGTAGAATTGTTTAGCAAGAGCCTTCAAAGATGCTTCATCAAAAGCAACAGAATAATCTGTGCTTGAATGAGGTCCTGTAATAACATACGCTAAATTTTCACCTGAATGCTTGTATTCGTATGTAAATTCATTTTTAAGAATGTCTGAATATGGCTCACCATTTGGTCTTGTATGAGAAAGAGAGCCTATATTTTCTCCCGCTCTTACCGTAGCAGCCTTTTTTAGAATACTATTTTTTACCAACGGTTTTACACCTATACGGACTCTTTCTGCATTAACAAGTTTTAAAAATTCTTCTTCAATTATTGAAGTCATATACACTTCAAGTGCTTTTTCGTCAACAGAAGGTGAAATTTCGTTTCCGACTGCAATTTTAAGAATTTTCTGAGCATCAATTGTTGTCAATTCACCGTTACCGTCCATATCGCACAAAGCCATCTGAAGGTCTGAAGCATCCTTTTTCCCTACGGAAATTATAAGAATTTCACGGGCATCAATTGCAAGGACTTCTCCATCATTATTTGTATCACCTTTAATAACATTAAAAGCCGTGGTACCAATCGTACTCAATGACATAATAACAAACGCTAAAAACATTGATAAAACTCTTTTCACAATAACCACCATTTTTATTAAATTATAATTCTATATTAACACAATAAAGTTATTTTTTCAACAAAAACAGCAAAAGACTCCTCTTACGAGAAGCCTTTCGCTGTGGATGTGGGGTGTGAAAGAGAAGGATATGGAGTGGCTTTCGCCACATTTATAAAATCACTTTATATCGGGGGATACAAGTGGTTTTACCGAATAAATTACTGATTGCTTGCCATAGGTCTATCCTCAAGCTTAGGAATCCTGACAATATATTCTACATATTCGTCGGTTTCAGTTTTTATTGAATCTGCATCAATCCCTGCACGACGGATAGTATCAACTGCATTGTTAAGAGTATTTATAAAGATTCGAATATCTTTAAAGCCTTTGAGCATCTGCCTTTTTGGTGTTTCGTGTTTTCTAAGCATCTGTTCGATAAGTGATTCACTTTCGTTTACCGTCAGATGTCTGTCAATAATGATTGCCAATGCTCTTGCTCTCTGTACTTCATCTGTCAGAGTAAGTAATGCTCTTGCATGTCGCTCTGATAGTCCTGCACGGGAAATTCTGTATCTCATTTCCTCATTTAATTTTAAAAGTCTCAGCTTATTCGATATAGTTGACTGAGCCTTTCCGAGTTTTTTACAGATTTCTTCCTGACTCATTCTGTAATCACTTATGAGAAGTGCAATTGCTTCTGCCTCTTCGAAGTAATCAAGATTTTGTCTTTGCAAATTTTCAATGACAGCAAACACTGCAGAATCTTCTTGTGAAATTTCGTTTACAATACAAGGTACTTTTGTAAGTCCTATAAGTCTTGCTGCACGAAGTCTTCGTTCACCTGCAATCAGTTCAAATTTTTCATCATCAGTTTGTCTTACCAATAATGGTTGTAAAATTCCGTTTGCTCTTATACTTTGAGCCAGTCCCTCAAGTTCGTCATAATCGAACCTTCTTCTTGGTTGATTTGGATTTGGGAGAATATTACCTTGTGGAATCTGAAGGATTTTATTTTCTGTTTTTTTATTTTCTGAACTTCGAAATATCATAAATAAAACCTCCGCAGTGCTTGTCCTTGTCTAAATCATAGCACCACGGAGGTAATTTGTAAAGAAAATCTGTTCGTCGAAAAACGACGCATTATCAAGGGTTTTCGACTTTATTTTAATGGTTTTTTAGCTATTTGTGCAGATGGTCTCGGATACTTTGTCGGAGTTTGCGAATTTTTTTTAACCCTTACAATTCTTCGGGGCATATCCTCGACTAAATCAAACAATATATCTTCTGTAACTTTTCCACCAAGAATGCTTATCGCCTTCTTTGACTCGATTAATTCCTCGTTACTGTCAGCAGATTTCATTGAAATAAAGCTTCCACCAACCTTAACAAAAGGAAGGCAGTATTCAGAAAGTACAGGTAATGCAGCAACGGCACGAGCAGTTGCAAAATCATATTTTTCTCTGTACTTTGAAAGTTGTGCCGCTTCTTCTGCTCTCATATGAACAATTTCGCCTTGAACATCACACTCTTTCAACACATTCTCAATAAATCCTAATCTTTTTCTTGTACTGTCAAGGAATGTCATTTGGATATCCGGTCTGAAGAGTTTTAATACAAGACCCGGAAATCCTGCACCTGTACCAACATCAATAATTTTTGCATTTTCAGGAATATCGACATATCTGAAGATTGAAAGACAATCGGCAAAATGCTTTACAGTAACATCATCCGGCTCTTTTATTGCAGTAAGATTAAAGGTTTTATTTGTTTCAATAAGCATTTCAGCAAATGTATCAAGACGAGAAAAAGCCTCATCATCAAGAACAATTTCAAATTTTTCTATTGTTTTATAAAGTAAATCCTTATTTAACATATTATTTTTCCTTTATTTCTTTTCGCTTTTACTCAAATGAATAAGTAAAACTGATATATCTGACGGTGAAACACCACTTATACGAGATGCCTGACCAACACTTTCAGGTTTGACTTTTTTTAGTTTTTCTCTTGCTTCAAGTCGAAGAGAATAAACATCATCATAATCTATGTCTTCAGGAATTTTCTTAACCTCAAGTCTTCTCATCTCATCAACCTTTGCCTGTTGGCGTTTTATGTATCCTTCGTATTTAAGGTCGATTTCAACCTGTTCAAAAACATCTGCAGGTAATTCAGGTCGGGTTTTGTCAAATGGTGTCAGACACTCATAATCAAGTTGAGGTCGTTTAATAAGTTCAGCAAGTCTTATTCCCGTTTTCATCGGAGCTGTTTCACGTGAAACAAGAACTTCGTTGATTTCTGTCGATGGGGGAATAGTGACAGCTTCTACTCTTTCTCTTTCTTGTTTTATGAGTTCAAGTTTATTTTTAAATTTTTCATATCGTTCTTCAGAAATAAGTCCGATTTCATATCCATAATCAGTAAGACGGATATCAGCATTATCCTGACGAAGTAAAAGTCTGTATTCACTACGGGAAGTCATCATTCTGTATGGGTCAGAACAACCCTTTGTAACAAGGTCATCAATAAGCGTACCGATATATGAACTTGCTCTGTCAAGAATAAAAGGTTCTTTTCCCTGAATTTTACGGACAGCATTTACACCTGCAATAAGTCCTTGTGCTGCGGCTTCTTCATATCCTGATGAGCCGTTGAACTGACCTGCACCAAAAAGATACGGAATATCATTAAACTCAAGAGATGCCTTGAGTGCCAACGGGTCAACACAATCATACTCAATAGCATATGCTGTTCGCATAACCTCAACATTTTCAAGACCTTTGATGCTCTTTAAGAATTTTAACTGAACATCTTCTGGAAGCGAAGAAGACATACCCTGAAGATAAAGTTCTTCAGTATCAAGTCCACAAGGCTCAATGAAAAGCTGATGTCTTTCCTTTTCTTCAAAGCGTACAATTTTATCTTCAATACTTGGACAATATCTTGGACCAACTCCTTCAATTTTTCCTGAATAAAGAGGGGAGCGATGAATATTTTCAAGTATTATTTTTTTAGTTTCTTCATTTGTATATGTAATGTGACAAACTTCTTTATTTTCAGGTAATTCAACAGTTTCGTATGAAAATGGAATAATCTGTTCATCACCTTCCTGAACTTCCAATTCAGAAAAATCAACACTGCGTCTATTAACTCGCGAAGGAGTACCTGTTTTAAATCGTCTTAAAGGAATATTCATTTTATAAAGTGCTTTTGAAAGTCGTGTTGCTGCAAACATACCATCAGGACCACTTTCGTATGAAACATCACCGATATAAATTCTGCCACCAAGAAAAGTACCTGTTGCAATAATTACAGCTTTTGCTTTATAAATTGCTTCAAGTTGTGTTTTAAGACAAAACAACTCGCCATCCTTATATAAATCAACGATTTCTGCTTGTTTCATATCAAGGTTTTCCTGTAATTCCAATGTATGCTTCATATATTTGGAATAATCTCGTCTATCAATCTGTGCACGCAAGGAATGAACCGCAGGACCTTTTCCACGATTCAACATTCTTGTCTGTATTGAATTTTTATCAGCAGCCTTACCCATTTCACCACCAAGAGCATCAATTTCACGGACAAGATGTCCTTTTGATGTGCCACCGATAGACGGATTGCATGGTAAGTTACCAACCCAGTCCATATTTATAGTGAATATGACTGTTGACGCACCAAGTCGTGCTGATGCAAGTGCTGCTTCAATTCCCGCGTGACCTGCACCAATGACTGCTATATCATATTCCTTTGCAAAATATTCCATAATATCTATTCCTTGAAATCAAAAACGACGGTAAGTATTCCTACCACCGCCGTTTATTTTTATTCTTCTGTATTTACTGAACGAACTTCAATTTTTCCATAAAGTGCTGAGCCGTCAATATCACTTTTTGGTGCTCTATCCGGAGAAATTTCAGGCTTGTATGCTTCTTTTTTTTCTCTTCTGCCACCATTTCTGTTGTTTCTTCCACGGTTACCACCATTATTTTTTGCACCGTCAACAGGAGATATAACAACGCGTCTGTCAAGATTTGAACCGATTGAATGTGAAGTTGCTCCCTGAACTTCCTGAACAGCAGTATGAATGATTCTTCTTTCATATGGATTCATTGGTTCAAGTGAGATGTTTCTGTTCTGACGAACTGCCTTCATAGCAGTTTTTCTTGCTAAAATTTTAAGAGTTTCTTCTCTCTTTGCACGATAATTTCCAACATTGATTGAAACTCTCTTATAATTTGAATTACCTTTATTTGCAACCATTCTTGCAAGATATTGAATAGCATCAAGAGTTTCACCGCGTTTCCCGATAATAATGCCGTAATCATCACCACAATCAAGTTCAAAAGATATTTCCTCATCATTTGATTTTTCTGTAATTGAGCAGTTTTCCATGCCAAGTGACTTAACGATTGACATAATGTATTCAGCAGTTGAACCATAAAGGTTTGTTTCCTTTAATTCAGGTTCATCTACTTTCTTTTCTTCCTTAACAGAAGTTTTCACTTCAACTGGCTCTTTTACTTCTTGTTTTATTTTTTCAACCTTCTTTTCAGGTTTCTTTTCCTGTTTTTTTTCAGGTCTGTTGTTTTTATTCTGTTTCTTTTCAGGTTTTGGGTCCGGCACATTAACAGAAATCTTTACTTTTGCAGGATTACCACCGAAAAGACCGAGAATTTTTTTAGTTGGAGTCTGTAAAACTTCAACATTGAATTCATCAAAGTCGCTTAAACCTAATTCAAGCATTGCAGCGGCTTTTGCCTCGTCAACCGTATTACCGGTTCCGATTGCTTCTTTAATCATATATTTATACCTCAGTTATTCTTCGTTTTTCTTTTCTGATACGTTTTTAAGTATTTTTTCTCTTGCTCTACGGTTAATAGTTTCATCAACCATCTGCTTTGCAAGTAACTTCTTTGGTGAGAATACTTTGTTTGTAATAATCATTTGGATGAATGAGAGAAAACTTGAAAGTATAATATAAACACCAACACTTGCAGGGAAAAGAAATGAGAAATAAATACTCATTGCAGGTGTCATAAGTGACATACAACCCATTGATGGATTTTTTGCCATTTCAGGATTAGTTTTCTTCTGTCGAAGCCATGTGTAAACGCCCATCATAAGTGATGTTATACCTGTAAGGATTGGAATAAGCCATAATAAATCCCAACCCATATTTGTTGATGGTGTTCTTGAAAGGTCAACTCCGAAAAGAGTAAAATTATCCTTGAATACCTGAATTTTTTCAATTACATCTGCAGGTATTCCTGTTTTATCAAGCTTATCAAAATGCTGAATTGCAAGTAATTCAATCTGATATTCAAGATTTGATACTTTTCCTATAACATCTTCAGGTAATGCACGTACTGCATCCTTAATTACATTAAGTACATCATCAGGAATTTTAAGAACATAGTCAAGAATCTTATAGTTTACAAAGTAAACACCCATCATAATCGGGAACTGAATAAGCATACCTGAACATCCACCAGTCATTGATGAATAGCCTTCTTTGGCATAAAGCTCATTCATTGCTTCATTCATCTTCTGCTGATTATTGGCATACTTTTCTCTTATTCTTTTGATTTTTGGTTGCATTCTCTGGGTCTTAATCATACCCTTTTGTTGCTTTATCGAGGACGGAAGTAAAATAAGCTTAACGCAAATTGTCATTAGCAACAATGATAAAATGTAGTTATCACTGATTTCATAGAAAAATCCTATGAGATAACCAAATGGGATTGAAAATATTTCTCTGATAAAATCCATTTTGTCCTCCAAAAAATTAAGGGACCACTTTTAGTCTTTTTTTCTTTTTTCCTTTTTTTCCGGTACAGGGTCATACCCACCGGGAAACAAAGGGTTACACCGTAAAAGTCTTAAAACAGTAAGAATGGAGCCTTTAAACGCTCCAAATCTTTCTACTGCTTCGACTGCATAATGTGAGCAGGTAGGGTAATAACGACAGCGAGGACCAAATAAAGGAGATATTTTTCTCTGATAAAACTTTAATACTTTAATTATCAGTTTTTTCATTTATAACTCCTGCCTCAGTCAGTTGTGAAAGCATTATCTCAACCAACTTTGTGCTTTTAATATATTTTGTTTTAGACCTTGCTACAAAGACAAAATCATAATTTCCGTTTATTTCATTTTCTATCATACTGTATGCTGCTCTTATAACTCGCCTTGCTCTGTTTCGCTCAACAGCATTACCAATCTTTTTTGATGTTGTTATTCCTATACGACAAATTCCCGCACGGTTTTTTAACACATAAGAAACCAGTGCAGGACCTTGAAATGATTTTCCTTTGCCGTATATTCTACGGAAATCACAGTTGCTTTTAATTGTTACTGTCTGTTTCAACATTTTTACCCAATTGACAAATTAATATGTCAACTGCTTTCTGCCTTTAGCTCTTCTACGAGCAAGTACCTTTCTGCCATTTCTGTCAGACATTCTCTTACGGAAGCCATGCTCCATCTTACGATGACGTTTTTTTGGCTGATAAGTTCTCTTCATTACTACTCCTCCGTTTCATAAAATTTAGTCACACATTGTAAAAATATCTGCAAGTAGGCATTATATAAAAATTTTGTCAACTTGTCAACTAAAAATATTTTCTCATTTTTTTCAACATGTTTTGTTTTTTTATTAGTTTTAAAATTTTTTCAACTATATCTTGTGTTAATTTTAAAAATTTAAAAACAAAAAAATTTTTTAATTTAATTTTTTCTTATATATTATATAAATATTATATATATTTAATTTTTTCATTGAAATATTGCAAAATGTGTGTTAAAATGTAAAA
>JAZSDZ010000060.1:0-11348 GCA_045531435.1 Candidatus Fimenecus sp. | reverse complement strand
CAAAAATTTATTAGTGATATACAACCTAACAGACCCTGTCTTTTTGTTCTTGAAGAAATCGAAACTACCATATCTGATGCGTATAAACATGTATTGGTTTGGATAAAAATACTGATGGAAAATGGTTATAAATGTTATAACTACACAGCAACAATTGAAGCAACTAAAGAACTACATACAAAAACAGAAAAGTTGTATTTGGAAATAAAAGACACAGATTTAACTAACTTACTTTGTTGCGAAAACTGCTCTGTTAGAGTCTATAATAGAGTAGAATGTAAAAATACGAATCAAAATAGCATCTGAATGCAACAGTTTTCTCGTTGGTTGTATAATAACTCACATTAAAATAATAATTGTAATTCACGCACCCTGACTTCCGCTAGTGATAATTAAGCATTTCAGATAAAAAGAAAAATCAAATATAAACCGACAATTCTGAGTGGTAAAAACATTAAAAGACACGTAGCATCAACACTTCGTAGCTTTTATGTTCATGTTGACTAAAAGACGTTTCTTTGTTTTTTCAAACTGATTCTATGTCATACTTATTAAAAGAGTTTATATACAAGCAACGAAAAAGGATTAATTATAAGTAGTATTTATAATGCTTTATTTATCAAAATCCAATAATAACCTTGACGAATAACATTAAATGGGGTAAAATTAGATTGAAGCGAGTTAGTTTTTCATCTAAGATGGAGATAGCGCAAGCTGTTGGGCATACGTCTAACTCTTGCAGAGTGAGACGTATCACTGTTCCTGAGTGGCTCGCTTCTTTTTTTATTCAGATTTTTAGTGAAAAGAGGTGCCTGTATGCCTAAAATTTTGCCACCTTATTGGAGTGAAAGCACAACAAGTTCAGCAGAAAAACGTCTTTTTTCTGTTATGAAGCAAATGCCTGACACTGATGAATGGACAATTCTCCACTCAGTAGGCATTGCAAAACATGACAAACAAATTCAAGGTGAAGCTGATTTTGTTGCTGTAATTCCATTTGAAGGAACGTTTGTATTAGAAGTAAAAGGTGGCGGTATAGCTCAGGAAAACGGCATATGGGTTTCAATTGATAGAAACGGAATAAAGCACGAAATTAAAAATCCATACGAAGAAGCAAATATGGCGATGCATTCGCTTAAGGATTATGTAATCACCGAAAGTAAACCTGTAGGTCTTGGTAAAACCGTATTTGGTTTTGGTGTTGTTTTCCCTAATATAACTGTTCACGGACAACTTACCTTTCCTGATATTGCAGATGAGCAGATTGCTGATTATGATGATTGCTGCGATGCAGAGCATTTCAAGAATTATTTACTTCGACTAAGTCGATTTTGGAACAAACGAAGTGCAACACAAACTAAACCCGATAAAAACCAGACAAAAGAAATTGTTCAATTATTACGTCCGGATTTTATGGGTAAAGTTTCACTTGCATCTCAGATTCGTTCAGTTGAGCGTCAATTGATAACGCTGACGGACAATCAACAAGCGTGCTTTGAAACAATCACTGAAAATGAGCGTTGTGTAATAAAAGGAAGTGCTGGTACAGGAAAAACGGTAATTGCATTGGAACACTCACGACGTCTCAGTGAAGACGGACACAAAGTCGCATTGTTCTGTTATAATCGTCAGCTTGCTTCATATCTTGACGAGAACAAAGGCGTTCTAGATATGGTGTGTGGTAGTTTTACAGAATATATGGAAAGCGTTGCACAAAAAGGTGGAAAAGCAATTCCAGATACATCCGAAAAAAACACAGAATACTATAGAAAAACATTACCTCAATTATTTACAGAAGCATTTATTGACCTCGAAATAGAGCCTTTTGATGTATTGGTGCTTGATGAGGCTCAGGACCTTATGAATGAAACATATCTTGATGTTTTTGACATAATTCTTGAAGGTGGTGTCAGCGAAGGAAGTTGGTATTTTTTCCTTGATGCTGAAAAACAGAATCTTTACTATGCTTCAACAACTTTTGACGATATAAAAGCTATGCTAAAAAACAGAAAAGCATTTTTTACAGTGTCGTCACTTACTGATAATTGTCGTAATTCCGTTGCAATCATTGAAAAACTCGATTCTGTTTTCGGAACTAAAACCAGACACCGTAATACTGAAGAACGTGGTGCGGATGTTGATATAAAAACTTATAGAAAGTCCTTGGAACAGGGAAACGAATTGGAAAAGCTTCTGCGCACGTTAGAAAGAGAAGGAATTTCAAAATCCGATATTACGATTCTTTCTCCACTTACCTTTAAAAACTCGGTTGCTTGTCAATTAGATTTGATTGTATCTCCTATGAGAAATGACAAACACATTTTTTTCAGTACAATTCAGGCGTTCAAAGGTCTGGAAAGTCCCGTAGTAATTTTAACTGACATAGAGTCCCTTGAACGAGAAGCCCAAAAACATTTGCTTTATGTAGGTATGACTCGTGCCAAAACTCTATTATATATTTTAGCAAATAAAACAGTATCTAAGCAATTAACTACTGTTAACATGGGAGGCGAAACGATATAATGAACAATATTGATAAGCTTGTCTGTATTGCCGATGAATACGTTGCCAATGAAGAAGATTTTTTAAGACATTTTGTTGTAGTAATTAATGGCAAACGTAGAAAATTGGTTACTTACGCTAAAGGTGAAAAAGGAAATGCCTTGCGTGAGTTACACACATATGTGTCAAAATATATCCGCAATTTGTATAAACAGTCACCGGCATCCTTTGCATATGCAAAAAACAAAAACATTATCGATTGCTTAAAGGTTCATGGTAAATCATCTGCGTTTTTAAAAACAGACATTCATTCATATTTTGATTCAATCACTTATGACGGCACACAGTGTGTACTAAACAAGTATAAACGATATCAAAAAAATTCAGATAAAATGAATGTTTTATTGAAGGCTTGCTTTTACAACGGACGCCTGCCACTTGGATTTGTTTCATCACCTGTTATATCCGATATATTCCTTGTTGCATTAGACAGAAAGTATAGTCACAGAAAAGATGTATTATATACACGATATGCAGATGATTTCATTATTTCTTCAACTGAAATGAACAGTGAAATAAAACTGAAGGAAGTGTGTGACGAGCTTAAGAATGACCTTCAGCATCAAGATTTGTTTTTGAATCACAAAAAGACATACATACGAACATTAAAACAAAATGGAGATGCAATACATCTTCTTGGTGTCAATCTTGTAAAAACTGATGGCTCAGACAACCGCATAACAGTCAGCGACAGATATATCAGAAAGACTTGCAGAGGCCTGTCAGAATTACTGAACTTTAGCGGTGATTCCGAAGAAAAAGAAGAATTATTCAACACCGTGTGTGGACAAATTTCATTCATTCAGATGTGTAGCCATGACAGTATGAATAAATTGCAAAAGATGGTTTATGTAAAATGCGGATATTCCGGTTCGTTAAAGACATCTTCTATTGGTAGAGTTTGCGGCCTTGTAAAATAAACAACACAAATACAACAATGCTTAGTTATGAATTAATGTTTCCAGTTTAATATTAACTGAAGAGTATTAAGCATAATCACAATTTAATATTGCAAAATCCTATTATAAGAACTAAAGACTGTCTCATAAGAGGCAGTCTTTTTTCGTATATTATGCAAATTCAAGGTATTCAGTGAGTTTTGATTCAACCTCTGCAAGCCTGTTTTTAGCAGCCTTACGACGACGCGCTTTTTCACCAAACAAGCCTTTATTTTCGGCAATTGTTCTAAGAAGTTGTTCCTTTTCGGCAATAAGTGCATCATACTCTGCTTTACGTTGCTCAGCAATGCGCTTTTCCTCGGCAATTCGTCTTTCTTCTGCAATTCGTCTTTCTTCGGCTTCACGAATTCGTTTTTCTTCAGCAAGTCGTTTTTCTTCAAGTTTGCGCTGCTTTTCGAGTTCTTCAAGTCGTGCTTTTTCGAGTGCTAAACGTTCTTCCTCGCGTCGTTTAGCTTCTTTTTGCTCTTCAGTCAAATACTTTTCAAACTTAATGTTGTTCTCTTTAGCAAACTTTTCTGCAAAACTGCCAACAGGAGTATAAATTGTTATATTATTACGAACTTCAGCACCAATGCTTCCTATTTCTACAACGCTATCAGGAATGGTAACTTCTTTCAAGGCGGGATTATCACTAAATGCCCATTTGTTTATTTTCGTTACGCTTTCTGGAATGATTACGCTTTCAATTATCTTGTTTTTCTTAAAAGCATCTTCTTCTATAACCGTAACTCCATTTGGAACACTTACAACATTCTCACTACCGCAGTATGCATACAAAATATTATTGACAATCGCAAAACCATCTTCATCAGCCAGACTATTACAATCGTAAAACGCCATCGAACCTACTTCTTTTATAGGCGCTGATATTGTCACACTTTTCAGGTTATCACATTCGGCAAAAGCACGTTCACCAATTATTTCAACACTTGCAGGAATCTTTACACTTTCAAGAGCTTCACAGTTTGAGAATGCAAGTGCACCGATTCTCGTAACCTTATCTGGAATATCAATATTTTTTATGGATGTTCCCGCGAAGGCAAGGTCTTCAATTTCAGTAACCGATTTAGGAATGTTAACCGAAGACAGATTTGTACAAGAGCTAAAAATACATGAATCAATTTTACTGATTGTGTCAGGAAGATGTATAACCGATAAACTTTCACACCCACTAAACACAGCACCTTCTATACTTACAACCCCTGCTGGAATATTAATTTTCTTAAGAGCAGAACACCCGTTGAAAGCAGAATAATGTATTCTTTTAACTCCATCAGGAAGAATCACCTCTTCAAGTCCTGAACATTTCTCAAAAGCATGTCCACAAATCTTTACAACATCATTTGGAATTTTTATGCTTTTAAGTCCTGTACACTCACTAAATGCATATTCTTCTATGCGTGTCAGTCGGGCAGGAAGTTCAATTGACGAAAGTCCAGTACATCCACAAAAAGCTCTACTTTCTATTATATCTGTACTATCTGGAAAAACAACACTCTCAATGTCTGTACAGTTCTCAAACGCACGATATGATATTGTTGTAATCCCCTCTGGTATTATTACATGTGAATCCTTACCCTTATATGTCCTAAGTTCTGTACCACTGATTTCAAACTTCTTTTTATCCTCTTTTGTAAAAGTAGCTTTTTCAGTTGGAAGTTGATTTGTTGCGTTTGCATCAATATAGGATATATTCATTTTAAACTTATAATTTTTGAAGAACTCATCAGCATAACTATCCTCTACAAGTTTTATGCTACGGCATTCTTTTACTGTAGAAAATACGTTATCACCTATATATGTTACGGTGGGCGGAATCATAATGTTAACACCTTCACAACCATTAACAATAAAGTCCTCAATACGTGCGACACCTTTTCTGAAATCTATTTCACGAACATTCTTATTTCCCGCAAATGCACCTTCACCAATAGCTGTAATATCATTTGGAATGTCAGGTTTCCAAGCTTTACCGTTATATTTAATCAGCGTTGTATCTTCTATCACATATGTTTTAGATGAGCCCTTGACTTTTTTGGGCTTATACTCGACCTTTTCAATACTGCTCTCTATTGTTGTGAAGCTTCCATCAGCATTACGCACCTTGAACACAATCTCATTAGCATCAGCATATTTCTTGGCATAACAATCTGCTTTATCCGAACATATAAATGCGGGGGAATCAGATAAAATTTCATGTCCTATTTCCGTAATAGTTGAAGGGATGAAAACATACTTCAAATTTGAGCAGCGGCAAAAAGCGTTATTCTCTATTATAGTTACACTATTAGGAATAATTACCTTTTCAAGTTTCTTGCAATTAGATAGTAAAAAGGAACTTACTACATCAAGATCTTCTGGTAATCGAATCTGTCTAAGATTTGTACACTCACTAAAAGCACCTACTGATATCTGTTTTACACCATTAGGAACATAAATTCCCTCAACGCTTGTACAATTTTCAAAAGCATTATAATCTATTCCGTCAAATATAACTGAAGGAATGATTACAACCTTATCGTGTCCAACATATTTTTCTATAAGATTATCAAATTCTGATTCAGTGAAGTCAGTTGCATCAGCTTCATCATATTCGTCCCAATCTATATCGGCATTATCATTGCAGCTATGTGACTGTTCAAAAATTAAATTTTTCTTAATTGGTGCAATAATGTCATCTTCAAAATCCTCACATTCTGCATCATCAAGTTGACTTAACCAGAGATTCATCGGACCATCTTCTGTAAAAAACGGTTTTCTTGCAGCTATTGCAAGAGCGCACCATGCGTATACAATATCAGCTTCGTTACCAGTCAAAGCTTCATCATAATCACGATTTTCTTTGAGTTCCAGCCAAATTTGTTTTATTGCAGGATAAATATATGCCAAATCCTTACGCAATTCATTAAGAGATTGGACATCACTTAGGATTTCTCTGTAACTTGGAAATCTTTCCTTCATTTTCTTAACGCGCTCAAAATCCTCCTGACTTGGCATCAATTCATTTTTATCTTTTTTAGAAACACCATTAGGAATATAAAAAACATGCAAATCACTGCCTGAACAGAGACCTTTACAATGTGTTTTATCATCGTAATTCAACCAATCCTTGTCTGCTATAAAGCTAACTATTTTCTTTATATCACACAATTCGATATTATCAGGCGTATGACCATTCTTTTGACAGAAATCAGCCAATGTCCACGCAAATGAACGTAGCGCGCTAAACATATAAGCACGATGAAGATAACCTTGTTTAATTTCACATTCTCTGTCGTGATGACAATCAAAAACCTCAGAGTTGACATGAAACAATCTCTGCAATTTTTTCGCTTTTTCATCCAAGTCATATGACTCAGTATCTTTTGCAACGATACGCTGATACAAAGCTCTTTGCTCATCATCAAATTCATCGTCATCAGCCAAATGGTCCAAACCTATGAACTCATATTCCGTACCACTTGAATTTACCATTACTTTTACATTACTCAATCCTGCAAAAAGACCATCTGCTGAACGTTTGCTCTCATAATGTGGATAAAGTTTTTTATCAGCTGGCGCGAAACTAATGAATGATTCATCTAATTCATCCATAAGTCTAAATCTGTTAAACCAGTCAATCGCAATTTCGGACAATTCGTCACTTAATTTTTCGGTATGAATACCATTTTCAATATTTTTCATTAAATGAAAAATATAAACAGATTTATTCGTTAGGAATAAGCCTTGAGCTTTTACCCAAGTAGGATTATTCTCATCATACCATAATTGATAAGCTACTTCAAAACCATCACGTGAAGCGGTTTTCCTTACAAGTATATCCAAGTCAAAAAGTGATGAATGCGTCGCCCAATATGTAACTATAGCATCTGTTAAATCTGGCGTAAATTTACCACCCATAGGAACAGTCATTTCTTGTATCGATAGCGCAAATGATGCTTCCATAGGATCGTCATACAAGTTATAATTATTTGGAACCACAATAAATTTTCTTTGTTCCCCTATTATACTTTTATCATTAGAATAATGATATCCCTTTGGAATAGGTATATAAAAGCAGTCGTCAAACAATACTGATTTGCTGTTTTTAAAATTAAGTTTTTCAATATGATACTTCATAACAATTTCTCCTTTTATGTTTATTACTGTTATTATAAACTGACTACACTTGATTTTAATGAATTTTATTTCATCATAGTCCGTTTTACAGTACAGTAAGAATCCAGCACATTTGATACACAAATTATATCATAATAGAATTTTCATTTCATTTCGCAATATCTATAAATTTCCGTCATGTAATTTAGTTAATATTTCTACAGAAATACTCTCGCAAAGAACGAGTAATTCTTCGCGAGAGTATTGATTATACGTATTTGCTATAAAATTCATCAACTATATCTCTCATATAATCATCAAGATATGACATTCCTGTTTCGGCGAGGTCTTCGGGGATACCAAAGAATGCTTCTGCCATTGAGCCTGCGATGGCGGCGACGGTGTCGGAGTCACCACCGATTGAGATTGCATTTCTTATTGTGTCTTCAAAATCTTTTGCCTCATAGAAGCACCTAAATGCTTGTGGGACAGTGGTTTTATTTATAATTTCATATTCATACGTTGGTCGGATTTCGTCAATTGTGAAATCTACTGGGTAATACTTTTCTATATATGCCTTGAGTTCATCCTTTGATGCACCATTTCGTGCGAGGAAGATTACACCTGCAGTTGCTTGTGCTCCTGCGATCCCGTCAGGATGGTTATGAGTAATCTCTGCACAGAGTTTTGCAATTCTTTCACACTCTTCGATTGATTTTGCATACCAACCAACTGCTGATGTTCGCATTGCAGAGCCATTTCCACAGCTGTTGTATGGCTCTCTTCTTTTGTTTTCCACCCAAGAAAGATAGTTACCACCATAGCCAACATCAAGATACATCTCACCGTATTTGTGGAAAATATCAATCAGATTTTCTTTAAAGTTTTCTTCATCATTAGGATTGAAATTGAGCAACGCTTCCGCAACTGCTATTGTTAAAACCGAGTCATCTGTAAATTCGCACTCAGGCTTGAACAGTTCAAAATCCTTACTTTTCAAGTTATCAAATTCGTAGATTGAACCTACGATGTCACCAATAATTGCACCTTTTATAAAATCACCTCATTAAATTTTAATCAAGTCCCATTAGTTTCAAAATGAAAAATATGATTATTAGTCCCACAAACCATTTTGCACCAGTTGAGCCATTAGAACTAGAATATGAACTACTCCCTGACGAACTGTTACCAGTATCAATAACTGATTTGTAGTGAGCATAATCCCTACCATCTATTTTACCATCGTTATTCCAATCCATAAAAGCACCTCTTATTTCTTATGCTTGTAATCTCCAAACAAACCGGGTGTGCTTTCGCCTGTTTTATGGCCTTTATCGTCATAATGGTTGTAATCACCAAAGAATCCAGGGTCGCTGTGTCCTGTCTTATGACCACTGTTATCATAATGATTAAAGCCACCGAAGAAGCCCAGGTCACTGTGACCAGTTTTATGACCACTACTATCAAAATGGTTGTAGCCACCAAAAAGGCTTGGGCTACTTGTACCTATCTTCTTACCGTGTTCATCATAATGAATGATATCTCCGAAAAATCCTCTTTCGCTACGTCCTTTATCTGCCATAATTTTCACTCCTTAAAACTGACCTAACAAACACAACAAAAAATATAAACCGAATAATAATCCAAAAAATGTAATCATTTACAACATCTCCTTTTCTGATTACATAATATCACAGAATCGGAGATGTTGCACTTTTTATTTTGAAACTATGTACTAAAAAACGGACTTACTTGCGGTCGATTCGTGAATCGACCCTACAAAAACGGACTTATCTTTTCTTACCACGACTCTTGAAGTCTTTGTCGATTTCTGCACTCCAGTCGTCTGCCATACATTTGCTTGCACGGACATTACAAACAGCTTTTGAAACTGTTTCGTACAAAACTGATGTGCCCTGTGCATCGGCATTGTAGTTAACTGCACGATTACGGTCAATTCCATAGCGTTTTGCGGTTTCAACTGCGTCGATATTGGCACCGATGAACAAGAATTCCCAACCGTATTTATCTTTCTGTCTTTCAATCATCTTTTTTACTTTGTCGGACGAATAGCGATGGCTTGCATTTTCCTGACCGTCAGTTGTGATGATGAAAATTGTGTTTTCTGGCACATCTTCTGGTCGAGCATATTTGTGGACATTACCGATATGATGAATCGCACCGCCGATGGCATCAATAAGTGCTGTACAACCACCAACAAAATAGTCGTCCTCTGTCATTGGTTTGATTTCGTCAAGACTTACTCTGTCGTGGATTACTCGGCTTTCGTCGTCGAAGAGTACAGTTGAAACGATGCATTCGCCATCCTGCTTTTTCTGTTTCTCAATCATAGCATTAAAGCCACCGACTGTGTCACTTTCAAGACCGCTCATTGAGCCACTTCTGTCTAAAATAAATACGAGTTCTGTCAAGTTTTTCTTCATTGTAAATTCCTCCAAAAAAATAATGTGATTGTGGGTTTCTTCAACCTTACAACCACATTATAACGAGTTATTTACTTGTAAAGGTCTCTTGGTGAGAGACTTTTACACCCCCAACAATTGTTGGTCGAATTGGTACAGTACTTCGTTCACATCAAAGATGGTTTGGTAGTTTCCTGTTTCGATGAAGTACTGGATGATTACATCAAATTTATTGCAATTCGAAAGACTGTAGCCTGCTGTTTTGATCAGATGTGTTGTTTCGTCAAGGTCAAGTTTAAGACCTATTGCAAATGAAATTGCGGTAATTTTACTTGGCTTGTAATTTGGGTCACACTTGATTTTTGAGAAGGTCTTTTTGTTCACATTTGAGAGTTTGTATGTCTCAACATCTGTGACACCTTTCTTGTCGATTAACTCACATCTTTTCACTACAAACTATAATCATTATATCATTATGAATCAAAACATTCAATAATTGCATTATGACCGTAGTCCTAAAAATCGGTCTTAAATATCTATTCATATCAAAATAAGAAGAGCACCTATTGCAAATCTAACAGGTGTTCTTCTCTCTATTTGTTTAAATATCATTTTAAGTTTGGTTTGTTACTTATTAATTAAAGTGTCTGTTTTTCAATTTTTTCTACCAATATTTCAAAGTTTTTAAATGCATCCTTCCCATAAGTTGCACTTCTTGCACATTGTATTATTGGGTTAAGTTTATTATATAACATTACAAGATGAATTCCAGACAAATCAACAAGCACATTGAAATCATAAATATTATTATTCACACCAACAGCAAAATGCTCGCACCTTGCTATAAGAGCTCTATATTCGTTATATATCTCAAGGAATTCTTTGCTTTCATCCTTATAATTGATAACATTATGTATTTCAGTTTTGTTAATAATCACAAGTTTATCCAACACTTGCTCTTGTAATGTTTGATAAGCATGAATAGTTGCCTCTTTTCTTTGTCTTTCAAAAGATTCTTTATTATACTTTTTAGTCTGAAACAAAGCAACAGCAGCACAAACTGATGCAATTAATGATATTAAAGCAGAACCTAAACTAATAATATTATCAATTGTCATTTTTTCACACCTTACTATTTAATATTTCCTTTAATTTTGATTTTAAATACTCATATCTTTCTTTTTTAACCTTATTGTATTTAAAATGCACTTCTAAGTCATTAATTGCTTGTACGACATCACCTTTTTGTTTTTTTCTTTCAAAATGCCCATTATTTATCAATTCTTCAATTATATCAACTGACCAT
>JAZSDZ010000035.1:0-6081 GCA_045531435.1 Candidatus Fimenecus sp. | reverse complement strand
AACGAAGACCCAATCGTTTCTTCAGACGTTATCGGTATGAAGTATGGTTCACTCTTCGATGCAACACAGACAATGGTTGCTAAGATTGCTGATGACCTCTATGAAGTTCAGGTTGTTTCTTGGTATGACAACGAAAACAGCTACACATCACAGATGGTTAGAACAATCAAATACTTCGCAGAACTTTAATTCTAAAAAGTATATAAAAATTAGAGCAGGTAACCGAAAGGCTACCTGCTTTTTTGCTTTATTTTATAGACTAAAACATTAATTTTTCTTACAATTTTACTTCGTATTTGTTCGTAACGATTATCAACTTTGGGATGTGGAATATTTGAACTTCCAACAATTTCTCTGAACATTCTGTTTAGTCGTCTTTTAGCCCTAACTGAAAGTTCAGGTGGTGGTAATGATTCGTAATCTTCAAAATAATTATTAAGAACTATTAAATCTTTGAATTTGTTGCTCATAAATATTCACCTTGATTTTTATTTGGTATTACTAAATTTATTATATTTGGTATTACCAAATAAATCAAGACTATTTTGACATATAATACAGTTGAAAAGGTGGTGAGCAACTTGAAACAAAGAAAACTTGCATTGGGTAATCGCAATATAATTGGTGCACGAGTTACTGAAGCTAGAAAAAAGAAAAATATGAAACAAACTGAGTTGCTTACACAGTTGCAATTGCATGGTGTTGAGATGAGCACACCTGCATTATCACTTTTAGAAGGACAAAAAAGACCAGTTTCTGATATTGAATTAAATGCATTAGCAGACATTTTAGAAGTGTCTGTGGATTGGTTGATGTGTAGGGAATAATTTTAATTTATTTGATATATAGTTAGAGCAGGTAACCGAAAGGCTACCTGCTTTTTTACTATACAAAAAAGGGACGCCGAGTTGACGTCCCATACATTTTGCATCTTGCGTTTTGCATTTTGCACTTATTTTTTCATTTGGTCTAAGGTTTTGTGGAAGGATGGTAAGAATTCTTCGGCGAAGATTTTCACTTCTTCCAATTCGCTCTTTTCGATTGATTTAAGAAGTTTTTCTTCGGCTTCGCAAAACTCGCTGTTACCTGCTTTTCGTTCTTCGACACATTTTAGGTAGCCACTTATTTTGTCGGCAGCCTTTACAAGTTTCCATAATTCTTTGTCTTCTGTCTTTTTCTTGAAAAGTGAGTCATAAGATGGGAGTAAGTCCTCAGGAAGCATTGAAAGAAGTTGTTTTGTTGCATTTTTTTCAACAGATTTATATGCCTCTTTTGTTTCTTTGCTGTAATATTTAACAGGAGTCGGCAAGTCACCTGTGATGATTTCAGGTGTATCGTGATAAAGTCCTAAAAGTGATGCTCTTTCACAATTGTAGTCCTTACCTAAACGCTGATTTCCTATAACTGCAAGGGCATAGCAGAGTTGAGCAACCTCTGCTGAATGTTCGCTTAAAGTTTCGTATCTTGTATTTCGCATCAAAGCCCAACGATTTATGTATTTGGTACGTGATGTGAAAGCAAAAAAGTCATTTTTACCCATTATATATCTTCTTCCTTAAAGCTAATTTGAAGTCCGTCACGATTCATTTTAACCTTTGTGTATTTAACACCTGCAGCATCAAACATTCTGCGAGATTCACGGTTATTAAGACTATCTTTGTATTTGTCAGAAAGGAACATAACTTCACGGATACCACTCTGAATAATAGCCTTTGCACATTCGTTGCAAGGGAAAAGGGCTACATAGATTTTACAACCGTTTAAGTTTCTGCCACCATTGTTAAGAATTGCATTGAGTTCAGCATGACAAACATAAGGATATTTTGTGTCGTATTCGTCACCGGTTCTGTCCCAAGGAAATTCGTCGTCGTCACAACCGTGTGGAAAACCGTTGTAGCCAACTGACATAATCTTGTTGTTATTGTCAACGATACAAGCACCAACCTGTGTGCTTGGGTCCTTACTTCTTCTTGCAGAAAGAAGTGCAATACCCATAAAATATTCGTCCCAGCTGATATAATCTTCTCTTTTAGCCATTTTTATTCACCCTTAATCCTTTTCCAATATTCTTTTGCTGCTTGTTCAGTTTTGTTGTCACCGAACTCATAATATTTTTTATTTTTCAAAGCATCCGGAAGATATTGTTGTTTCACCCAACGGTTAGGATAATCGTGTGGGTAAAGATAATTCTGTCCTTTAACAACGGCATCTTCACCGTCATAATGCTTATTCTGTAACTGTCGCGGGATTTTTCCGTAATTTCCCTTGCGAACATCGTCAAGGGCTGCAAATATTCCGTCGTGACCTGTATTTGATTTAGGACTTGTTGCAACTAATACAACTGCATCACCTAAAGGAATTGCTGCTTCAGGCATTCCTACCTGCATGGCAATATCACAGGCAGCCTTTACAATAGGTAAAATCTGCGGATAAGCAAGTCCAACATCCTCACTTGCACAAACTAAAAGTCTGCGGATTGCAGAAACCATATCTCCTGCTTCCAGCAGTCGTGCAAGATAGTGGAGTGCTGCATCAGGGTCGCTTCCTCGCATACTCTTCTGATATGCTGAAAGAATATCGTAATGCTCGTCACCGAATTTGTCATAACGGAAAGTGTTTTTCATTGTAAGATTACCTGCATTTTCAAGGGTAATCATTCGTTTATTGTCAACAATACTTGCTGAAAGCACACAAAGTTCAACAAAATTCAAGGATTTTCGCACATCACCACCACAGGCAGTTGCAATATGCTCACAAACTCCGTCTTCGATTTCTAACTTAATGCCTGTTTCATTTTCAAGAAATTCAAAACCTCGTTTAATGTTAGGAATAACATCTTCGGGTGTAACGGACTTGAATTCAAAAACAGTGCAACGGGAAAGTACAGCAGAGTAAATATAAAAATACGGATTTTCTGTGGTAGATGCAATAAGTGTAATTTGTCCGCTTTCTATGTATTCAAGTAAGCTCTGTTGCTGTTTTTTGTTGAAATACTGAATTTCGTCAAGATATAAAAGAATTCCGTTAGGTGCTGCAAATGTGTCAAGCTCACTGACAATCGCCTTAATGTCAGCCGTACTTGCATTTGTACCGTTTATATGGTGCAGTTTGCGATTTGTATTTTTCGCAATAATTCTTGCAAGAGTAGTCTTGCCTGTGCCTGACGGACCGTAAAATATTAAATTTGGAAGATAGCCTGACTCCACAATATTGCGTAGTGGCATATTTTCACCTAAAAGGTGACGTTGTCCCACCATGTCATCAATGGTCTGAGGACGAAGTCTGTCTGCTAAAGGTGTTGACATATTCTCACTTCACTATATCTAAAATTTCTTCTGCTGTATCAACAATATATTCGGCATTGTATTCCTTAAAATCTTCCATTGTGCCGAATCCGTAAGTCACTGCAAGGCAAGGAATACCAATTTTATGGGCACCCTCGATGTCAAATTTTGTATCGCCGACCATAAGAGTTTCTTCCATAGTTGCACCTATGTTTTTCATAGCGTTTTCTATAACTGTTGCTTTGCTTTCACTTGTGTTGTCAAATTTAGTACCACCAAGGAAATCAAAGTATTTTTTTATGTCAAGATTTTCGCAAATCTGGTCAATAAAGTGTAATGGCTTTGAAGATGCAGTTGCGAGAATGTAGCCTTGCTCTTTAAGTGACTTTAATGTTTCGGCAACTCCGTCATAGAGTTTACTTTCAAGATAACCGATTTTTCTGTATCTTTCACGATATTTGTCAGTCATTTCCCAAGCGTGTTTATCGTCAAAGCCACAATAAACAGTAAAACTGTGATAAAGTGGCGGACCTATGAATCTTTTAAGCAAATCAGCCGGAGGTGTTCCGTGACCATAGCTTTCAAATGCATAAGTAAGACTTTTGAAAATGCCTTCTGATGAATCGGTTAAAGTACCGTCAAAATCGAATAAAATATATTTGTAATTACTCATAAATTGTTATTTCATACTCCTTGTACCAATTTTCATTTACAGAGAGTGTGTTGCTCCATTCTCTTTCTGTAATGTCACCATTAAAATCAGCACCGTCACATCTGCCGTACCAAGGCTCGATACATACGAAAGGTGCGTTTTTCTTTGTAGGTGACCAGATGCCGAAAAGCGGAGCGTCGAATTTAACTGTAAGGTAATTTTTGCCATTGTCAGCAAGTGAAACTTCAGTTACACCACTGTTTTCAATGATGAGCGCATCTTTGTCGAAAATATTGTCGTGAAGGATAAAACTGTTTTCAACATCGTATTTCTCAGGCGTATAAAGTCCGTCTGAATTGACAAGACTGAATTTAAGATTTTCACCGTTCATTGAAAGAACTGTTTTGCTCTTTTCACAGTAAAATGCAGGATGAGCACCGATTGAGAAATGAATTGTCTTGTCATCTGTGTTTTCCACATTCCAACCGACTACTATTGTGTTATTCTTTAAAAGAAAAGAGCAGGTGAGTCGGAAATTAAAAGGATATTTTGTAAGAGTTTCTTCGTTACCTGAAAGTTCAAATGTTAATTTATTTTCACTTTCTTCAACGAGTGTGAATTCACTGTCCCTTGCAAAACCGTGCTGTGGGAGTGAATATTCTTTACCTTGATATGTGGTTTTTCCGTTTTTGTATTTGCCCACAACAGGAAAAAGAATAGGACTTCTTCTGCCCCAAAATTCAGGGTTACCCTGCCAGAGCATTTCCTTGTTTTCTTTTTTGTTGAAAATTGAAGAAAGCTCAGCACCGTGAGTATCAACGGAAATTTTTAAAAAGTTATTTTCAAGATAATGTAACATAAGAAGAACTCCTTTGTTTTTGGCTTCGCCTCAAGGGTGAAGCTTATGCCCTGTTATTATACAATATAATTCATATTTCGTCAACCGATTCCTGAACATTTGTTCTAATAAAAATGCTAAAATTTTTTGATATTTTTGAATTAAATTTGCAAAATCCCCTTTTAATTTAGAAAGAATCGTGGTATAATACTAAAGGTTTTTGAGCACTTTTGTGAAATTGTGGTCAAATCGTTGAATTTTAGCGAATTTTTACTATATATTGTGTGATAGATTTTATTTGGGGAGGGAAGAGTCCTTGGAAAAAATCATAATTAACGGCGGCAGAAAATTGTCAGGTGAAGTTGAAATCAGTGGTGCAAAAAATGCCGTTGTGGCGATAATTCCTGCGACCATTCTCGCCGAGGGCGTTTGCAGAATAGAAAATATTCCCAATATCAGCGATGTTTCTGCAATGATTAAGATTTTACGCCATCTTGGCGCTGAAATAAAAATGATAAATAAAAGTACGGTTGAGATTGATACATCTCATATCCGTTCAAATATTGTTGAACACGATTTGTCAAAGCTTATGCGTGCTTCATACTACTTTATCGGTGTTCTTTTAGGCAGATTTAACCACGCAAAGGTTTCTATGCCCGGTGGTTGTCAGTTTGGTGTTCGTCCTATTGACCAGCATATCAAGGCATTTGAGGCTCTTGGTGCAGAGGTTTCAATGGAAGAAAACGCTATGGTTGATGTTAAGGCAGAAAATCTTTTGGGTGCATCTGTTTATTTTGACGTTGTATCTGTCGGTGCTACAATCAATCTTATGTTGGCTGCTGTTAAGGCAAAGGGGCTTACAGTTATTGAAAATGCTGCAAAAGAACCACATATTGTTGACCTTGCGAACTTCCTTAACTCTATGGGTGCAGATGTACGCGGTGCAGGTACCGAGGTTATTAAAATCCGCGGTGTATCCGAAATGCACGGTTGCACATATTCCATAATCCCGGACCAGATCGAAGCAGGTACTTATATGGTTGCCGCTGCCGCTACAGGCGGAGACATAATTATCGACAATGTAATTCCCAAACACCTTGAATCCATCAGCAACAAGCTTGAGGATTGCGGTGTTACGGTTATTGAGGGTGACGAAAGCGTACGCATCATATCAGAGGGTGGCAGACCCCGTGCCTGCCGTGTAAAGACAAGCCCTCATCCCGGTTTCCCCACAGATATGCAGCCTCAGTTCGCAACACTTCTCACAATATGTGACGGTAACAGTACAGTTGTTGAGGATGTTTGGG
>JAZSDZ010000099.1:0-20193 GCA_045531435.1 Candidatus Fimenecus sp. | reverse complement strand
CATTAATCAGCAAATTCCATATATATCCTAATACAATGCCACCAATAAGATTAGGCATAAAAAATACAGTTCTGAAAAATCGAGTCCCTTTTATTGCTTTTGTTAATAATAATGCAAGTGAAAAGGCAAAAATATTTATTGTGATTACAGATACAATGGTAAATTTTATTGTAAACCAAAGAGCTTTCCTGAAATTTTCATCAAGTGCAAATGCTTTAACATAGTTTGACAATCCAACCCATTCAGCACTTTCCACAGTTGTAAATTCTGTAAAGGACAGATAAATCCCCAACACAAACGGAATGAGAAAAACAACTGTAAAAGCAATAAAGGTTGGTAATACAAAAACAGGAAAATACTTTTTCATATTCTCTTCCATAACTTATCCGTCCTTAATTTATGCGTTTATCTTATCAATCAAAATTTATTGACTTTCACTTTTCCATCTATTTATAAATATATTCTTAACATCATCCCATTTTTTTGTACCCTGTGCATATTGTAATAATGCTGAACCAAAATCACTCTTAAACGCCTGACTTGGAAATACAGTAAAATTCCATGGGATTGTATTTATATTTTCTTTATTCATCCATCTTATAATCTCTTGCGCCAGTGGGTCTTCAGGATTATCGTTCTCATTAAATGTGTCGAATGGTGCTATAAGTTCAAGTTTATTTTTAACAAAGGATTTTCCTGTTTCACTTGAAAATAACCAATAAATAAAATCTTCAGCGGCTTTTTGTTCTTCTTCACTCGCTTTTGAATTTATTGCAAAAAAGTTTTCTGTACCAATACATAAGCCTTGATTCTCTTCGCCTGTAAATCCCATATAAATCGGCAAATATTTTACATTTTCAGGTTTTACAGTATTTCCTTTTACATCCTTAATCTGACTCAAAGCCCAATTACCATTTTGTACCATTGCGCATTGACCGAGAGCAAACTCTGCCATTGATTCATCTACAATTTTAGAACCGAGGACTTTTTTATCTGTTGTTGAATTATTAATATATAAATCAAAAATATTTTTAAACTTATCTGCATATTTAAAATCTATCTTTGATGTTTCATCAGATGATAAATCAACATTATTATCTTTAAATTCGTAATATACGGGTATATTCGCAAGATGTGTATGCCAACGCCAATCCTCACCTGTTTTCATTGATGTCGAAGCAAATACACCTTTTATTCCAAGCTTATCTGCATTTTTCTGCATATCCTCAACAACTTCTTTTAATGCTGAAAAGCTTTTAACATCATCCATTGACCTTATATCAGTTGTCTTGTTAGGAAGTGCAAAATATTTATCTGTTATTTCCTTATTATATATAATCCCATACCCTTCAACTACGTATGGAATGCCATAAACTTTTCCACCTGATGTAACAGCTAATTCTTTATCATTCAAATGCTTATATAACTCTGTATCGGTCAAATCAGCACAATAGTTTTTCCAATTCGCATAACCTTTCGGTCCATTAATCTGAAATAATGTTGGTGCTTCATCAGTTCCCATTTTTGCTGTCAATGTTTGTTCATAGTTGCCACTTGCTGCAGTTTCTACAATTAGTTTTACACCTTTTTCCTTTTCATATGCTTTTGAAATTTCATCATATACATTTGCCACTTCAGGTTTAAAATTCAAAAATCTGATTGTAGTAATCTTTTGTGTCGGCGTGTTTTTATCATTTTCTTTACTACATCCGGTAAATGTTAATAACAAAAATAATAATGATAAAAATATTGATAATAAATTTTTCATATTATCCTCCTGAAAATACATTAAAAATTTGAACAACCACTTTATGACTGTTCTTTTTATGTATTTTTAACAAATATTCTTCAAAAAATTCCACGAATTACAAAGTTAAAAAATATTGTATTTTTTGACAATTTATTTTATAATAGCCATATAATTATTTGAAGAGGATGTCATTATGCAGTTATTAGAAGAAAGAATTTTAAAAGAAGGCAAAGTTTTTCCTGGCAATGTATTAAAGGTTGACAGTTTTTTGAACCATCAAATTGATGTCGAACTTTTAGATAATATGGGACTAGAAATTAAAAAACTTTTTAAAGATATCAAAATAACAAAAGTACTTACAATTGAAGCATCAGGAATTGGTGTTGGTTGTATGGTTGCAAAGCACTTTAGTTGTCCTCTTCTTTTTGCAAAGAAAAGTAAGACGCTGAATATCAAGGGTGACGTTTACACAAGTAAGGTTGAATCATTTACTCATCAGTGTACATATGACATTATCGTTTCAAAAGATTTTATTAATAAAAATGATACTGTGCTCATTGTTGATGATTTTCTTGCAAAAGGAAATGCGTTAATAGGACTTATCGATATTGTTAATCAGGCAGGGGCTTCACTTGCAGGATGTGCTATTGCAATTGAAAAAGGATACCAAGGCGGTGGAGATAAGCTTCGTTCGCAAGGAATTCGTGTTGAATCAATGGCTATTGTTGAAAAAATGAACGACATAAACGGAGAAATCATTTTCAGAAAATAGGTAATTACAGCTTACGCTGTTAAATATTACAAAAATAAAAAAGGAGAGGAATTTTTATGAAAAATTTCAAAAAAATCATTGCAGTTGTTCTTGCTCTCGTTATGATTACAGCAACTTTTGCTGCTTGTGGCGGAAACAAAGACAAAGAACCTGCAGAAGACAAAATCAAGGTAGCGCTTATTTGCTTGCATGGTGATGCTTCAACTTATGACAAGAACTTCATCGACGCCTTCAAGGAAGCTTGTGCAAATAAGGGCCTTACAGAAGACGATTACACAATCGTTACAGACATTGATGAAGACACAGTTTGTTATGACCAGGCTGCTGACTTGGCAGAAACTTGTGACCTTATCTTTGCTGATTCATTCGGTCATGAAAGCTATATGATTAAGGCGGCAAAGGAATTCCCTGAGGTTGAATTCTGTCACGCTACTGGAACAATGGCTCATACAGAAAATCTTCCTAACTTCCACAATGCTTTTGCTAACATCTATGAAGGTCGTTTCCTTGCAGGTGTTGCAGCAGGTATGAAGCTTATTGAACTCTATGGTGACGAAAATGGTAAAGTTTCTGACGAAAATGCAAAAATCGGTTACGTTGGTGCTCATCCATATGCAGAAGTTATTTCTGGTTATACATCATTCTATCTTGGTGCTAAATCAGTTGTAGAAAACGCTACTATGGAAGTTCGTTACACAAACTCATGGTATGATGAAACAGCTGAAAAAACAACAGCTCTTGCTTTAATTGACAATGGTTGCAAGTTAATTTCTCAGCATGCTGACTCAATGGGTGCTCCTACAGCTTGTGAAGAGAAGAATATTCCTAACGTTTCATACAATGGTTCTACTGTATCAGCTTGTCCTAATACATTCATTGTTGCTTCAAGAATTAATTGGGCACCATATTTTGAATACATTATTGATTGCGTTATGAACGATAAAGCAATTGATACTGACTGGACAGGCACTCTTGAAACAGGTTCTGTTGAATTAACTGCTCTCGGTTCTGCTGCAGCAAAGGGAACTCAGGAAAAACTTGATGAAGTAACTGCAAAGATTAAAGATGGTTCACTCAAGATTTTTGACTGTTCAACATTCACAGTTGAAGGTAAGCCATTGACAACATATTTGGCTGACGTTGATACAGATGAAGCATTTACACCTGACACAGAAGTAGTTGAAACAGTAAACGGTGTTACATTCTTTAACGAGAGTGCTAAGCGTTCAACTCCATACTTCAACGTTATCATTGACGGTATTACAGCTGTAACTGAATAATTATTTAAGGTTATTCTGATTTAATATTTGGGAAAGGCGGAGCTTATTACTTCGCCTTTCTCGGTTGATTAAGACAAAAAATCCTTTGTTATTTAAGGAGTTCCTATGGATAAAACTGTTATTTTACAATTAAAAAATATTACAAAAAAATTTGGTGCTAAGGTTATTGCCAACAATAATGTCAGTTTAGATGTTTATAAAGGCGAAATCCTTTCTATTCTCGGTGAAAACGGTTGTGGTAAGACAACCCTTATGAATATGGTTGCCGGTATTTATTATCCTGATTCCGGTAAAATTTTAATTAATGGAGAAGAAGTTGTTATTCGCTCTCCTCGTGATGCTTTTGAGCATAAAATCGGTATGATTCATCAACACTTTAAGTTGATTGATATTTTTACTGCAGCACAAAATGTTGCATTAGGTATTGAAAACGAAAAATTTAATCTTAAAGAAGTAAAAAACCGTATTAATGAAATGGCTAAAAAATACGGATTCAATATAAATCTCGATAAGAAAATTTATGAAATGTCAGTTTCTGAAAAACAGACTGTTGAAATTTTAAAAGTTTTATACAGAGGTGCTGATATTCTTATTCTTGACGAGCCTACAGCAGTTTTAACTCCGCAGGAAATCAGAAGCTTATTTAAAGTATTGAGTGCCATGAGGGATGATGGCAAATCAATTATCATTATTACTCACAAGCTCAATGAGGTTATGGAGATTTCTGACAGAGTTTCCGTTTTGCGTAAGGGTGAGCATATTGCTACTGTAAACACATCAGAAACATCTGAAAAAGAGCTCACTGAAATGATGGTTGGTAAGAAAATCGAACTTAATATTAATCGTACTGATGTAGTTGGTACAAAAATTAGACTTGCTGTTAAAGGCTTGACAGTTGTTAACGCTGACGGCTACAAGGTGGTTGATGACGTTTCCTTCAACGCTTACAGTGGTGAAATTCTTGGTATAGCAGGTATTGCAGGTAGCGGTCAGAAGGAATTGCTTGAAGCTATTGCAGGACTTAAGAATTATCAGTCAGGCACATTGACATATTATCATCCTAAAAAAGACAAGCCTGTTTCCTTCTACCATAAAACATATAAGCGTGTTATGGAACTTGCAAAGAAAAATGCATTCAAGGATGAAAACGGAAACGATATTGACTTTGGAAAATTGTCTAAAAAGGAAATTATAAATCTTGTTAACAGTGAAAAAATTATTTTTAAAGAAGATGAAGTTGTTGATTTAAAAAATAAAACCCCGAGAGAAATCCGTGAGCTTGGAATCCGTTTATCATTTGTCCCTGAGGATAGACTTGGTATGGGTCTTGTGGGAAACATGAATATCATTGACAATATGATGCTTCGTAGTTACAGAAAAGGAAAGTCAATGTTCCTTGACAGAAAGAAACCATCAGACCTTGCTGACAGAATTATCAACGAATTAGAGGTTAATACTCCTGATTCCCGTACTGCTGTCAGAAAGCTTTCAGGTGGTAATGTTCAGAAGGTACTCGTTGGTCGTGAAATTGCCGCTTCCCCTGCTGTTCTGATGACAGCTTATCCTGTTCGTGGTCTTGATATTAACTCATCATACACAATTTATAATCTCTTGAATGAACAGAAGCAAAAAGGTGTTTCAGTAATTTTCGTCGGTGAAGATTTGGATGTATTGATGGCATTAAGTGACAGAATATTGGTTTTAAGCGGTGGTAAAATTTCCGGTATTGTTGATGCAAGAACTGCATCAAAAGATGAAATTGGTTCTTTGATGGTTGCAGCCAATAAAAAATGAGGTAATAGGATGAAAAAAAATACAAATAATTTAAAAGAACCTTTTGTTCGCATTGTAAAACGTGATAATATTTCAATTCAAAAAATAATCATAATTTATGCTATCGCAATTGTTGTTGGTTTGCTTTTATGTGGGGTAATTTGTACATTATTTTCAGATAAAGGCTTAATTGATTTCTTTGAATCTTTATTCAATGGTGCTTTTGGCAGTGAGCGTAAACTCTGGCTTTTATTGCAGGATACATCACTTCTTCTTGGAACTTCAATCGCATTGCTTCCTGCGTTTAAAATGAAATTTTGGAATTTAGGTGGAAATGGTCAGATTCTTGTAGGGTGTCTTTCTGCAATTGCATGTATGTATTATCTTGGAGGAAAAGTTGCAGATTCGATTATTATTCCAATTATGCTCTTAGCAAGTATTGCAAGTGGTGCATTATGGGCAGTTATTCCTGCAATTTTTAAAGCAAAATTCAACACAAACGAGTCTCTTTTTACACTTATGATGAACTATATTGCACAGAGTCTTGTTTCATTCTTCATTACAATTTGGGTAAAAACAGGTTCAGGGGTTTTATCACCAATTCCTTACGGTAATGTTCCGGAAATAGGCAATAAATACTTATTACCTATTATTTTGTTTTCTTTAATTACTGTATTTATGTACATATACTTAAGATTTTCAAAGCATGGTTATGAAATCTCTGTTGTTGGTGAAAGTATCAATACTGCAAAATATGTTGGTATTAAGGTAAATAAGGTAATTATCAGAACTATGATTTTATCAGGTGCAATTGCCGGTCTTGTTGGCTTTATTCTTGCAGGTTCAATTAACCACACAGTAAGTACAGCATCTGCTAATAATATGGGCTTTACAGGTATTATGGCAACCTGGCTTGCAGCATTTAATCCGTTAATTATTGTATTAACAAGCTTTTTCATTACATTTATTTCTAAGGGAATGATGGATGTTAGAAAAAACTTTATGTTTACAAACGACGCTATATCAAACATAGTTGTAGGTATTATTTATTTTATAGTAATTGTTTGTTCATTCTTCATAAGCTATAAGCTTGTTTTCAGAAATAAAGATAAGGAGGAAATTAAGAAATGATAGTTACATTCTTAATGAGTGCAATTGCAATCGGCACTGTTCTTCTTTTTGGTTGTGTTGGCGAAACAATTACTGAAAAAGCAGGTCATCTTAATCTTGGTATTCCTGGAATAATGTGTACCGGTACTGTTGGTGGTTGCCTTTTTATCAGCTTATACTTACAGGGTCTTGAATCGGTTGAAAATGCATCCTGGATTGTACTTATTATAATATCAACACTTGGTTCATTCCTTTTTGCAATGCTTACAGGTGCAATCTATGCAGTTATGACAATTACATTTCGTTGTAATCAGAATATTACAGGTCTTGCGATTACAATTTTCGGTAATGGTTTAACTCAATTTTTAATGCATTCTTATGTTGACAGAAGTGGCTTTTCAACAGCAGGTAAGATTATTGCTCAATGCTTACCTTTTGCAGAAGATAAAGATGGCATCGTAAAAGTTTTATTTGGACATGGTATTTATGTTTATTTAGCAATTACTATTGCTTTAATAACAACATTTATATTCAACAGAACAAGAGTTGGACTTAATCTTCGAGCAATCGGTGAAAGTGCTGCAACTGCTGATGCTATGGGAGTAAATGTCACTTTATACAAATATGTTGCAATTTTAATTGGTAGTGGTATTGCCGGCTTCGGCGGTGTTTTCTACATTATGGACTATGTTAAAGGCAGTTGGGAAACAGCTGCAACAATCGAAGCATTTGGCTGGCTTGCGATTGCACTTGTTATCTTCACTTTATGGAAACCGAATATTTCTATTATCGGCTCATATATTTTTGGTGCTTTATATATCGCAGCATTCGTCTTTGGTAACATTACATCGTCAGAGCGAGAAATACTTAAAATGTTGCCTTATGTTATTACAATTGTTGTTTTGATAATTACAAGTATAACAAATAAAAAAGAAAACCAGCCCCCGGCTTCACTTGGATTATCATATTTTAGAGAAGACAGATAAGAGGTTAGAATTACTATGAGTAAAAATTATGATGTTATTATTATCGGTGCCGGACCTTCAGGTATTTTCTGCGCTTATGAGTTACTTGAAAACAAGCCTGATATTAACATTCTTATGATTGAAAAAGGTCGTTCAATTGAAAAAAGAATGTGTCCTAAACGAACAACTAAAAAATGTGTTGGCTGTAAGCCTTGTTCAATCACAACAGGCTTTGCAGGTGCAGGTGCTTTCTCTGATGGTAAACTTTCACTTTCTCCAGATGTTGGTGGAACACTTCCTGACATTCTTGGCTATGAACAAACAATGGAGCTTTTAAAGGAAGCTGACAGTATTTACCTTGAATTTGGCGCTGATAAAAATGTTTATGGTATAGATAAACAGAAAGAAATTGAAGAAATCAGAAGAAAAGCAATTAATGCTAACCTTAAACTTATTGAATGTCCTATCCGTCATTTAGGTACTGAAGAAGGTTATAAGATTTATGGCAGACTTCAGCACCATCTTGAAGAAAAAGGCTGTAATATTCTCTTTAATACAATGGTTGATGATATTATAATTGATAATAATCAGGTCAAGGGCGTAAAAGCTAACGGAGAAACATATTATTCTAACAAAATAGTAGCTGCTGTCGGTAGAGAAGGCGCTGAATGGCTCAGCCACATCTGTAAAGAACACAATATTGAGACACAAGTTGGTACTGTGGATGTTGGTGTACGAGTAGAAGTTCGTGATGAAGTTATGAAATTCCTTAACGAAAATCTTTATGAGGCAAAACTTGTTTACTACTCACCTACTTTTGATGATAAAGTAAGAACATTCTGTTCAAATCCTTCAGGTGAAGTTGCAACTGAATATTATGACAATGGTCTTGCAGTTGTAAATGGTCACGCATACAAATCTGCTGAATATAAGACTAATAATACAAACTTTGCTCTTCTTGTATCAAAGAATTTTACAAAACCATTCAAATCACCTATTGAATATGGCAAACATATTGCTCAGTTAAGCAATATGCTCTGTGATGGTAAAATACTTGTACAAACATACGGCGACTTTAAACGAGGAAGACGAACAACGGCAGAAAGACTTTGCAGAAATAACCTTATTCCAACACTTAAAGATGCTGTTCCCGGTGATTTATCACTTGTTTTTCCTCATAGAATTATGGTTGATATTGCTGAAATGCTTGAAGCACTTGATAAGGTAACTCCAGGTATTGCAAGTGACGAAACACTTCTTTATGGTGTTGAAGTTAAATTCTATTCAAATAAGGTTGTTGTTGACACTAACTTTGAAACAAGTATTAAAGGGCTTCATGCAATTGGTGATGGTGCATCTGTAACACGTGGACTTATGCAAGCATCTTCAAATGGTATCAGCGTTGCAAGAAGTATCCTTAAATCAGTATAAATATTTAAGGGACTGATTTACAGTCCCTTATTTTAAGAATAATTTTGTAGGTTTTTTCTATGCTAATTTCACTTAATAATATTCATAAAAGTTTCTTAGATAAAAAAATATTAAGTAATATTACTCTAGCTGTTGATGAAAAAGACAGAATTGGTCTTTTAGGTATTAACGGCGTTGGTAAATCTACCCTACTGAATATTATTTCCGGTACTCTTGACTCAGACGAAGGTACAATATCAACAAAATCTGATTTAAGGATTGGGTACCTTAAACAAAATGAAGCGTTAAATACTACAAATACTCTTGAAGAGGAAATTCAAGAGTCATTAAAACTTGTATTCGAGACAAGAAATATAATTAATGATATTTCATATAAGATGTCTCAGGCAGTCGAAACAGAATATGAAAGATTATCTGATGAATACGAAAAATATATGAACATATATAATGCTGCAGATGGTCACAATGCAGAAGTAAGAATTAATACTGTACTTAATGGTATGGGATTTGGTAATTTTGATATGAATACATCTGTTTCCGTTTTATCAGGTGGTGAAAAAACAAGATTCGCACTTGCAAAAATCCTTGTTGAAAATCCAAATCTTCTTATCCTTGATGAACCGACAAACCATCTTGATTTCAGTATGCTCAACTGGCTTGAAAACTATCTTAAAGAATATAAAGGTGCAGTTATTATAGTTTCGCATGACAGATATTTTCTTGACTGTGTTGTTTCTGATATATGTGAAATTGAAAACGGCGAATTAGTAAGATATAAAGGCGGTTATTCTTCGTTCCTTAAACAAAAGGAAGAAAGAATTAAAACTCTTACAAAAGAATATGAAAAACAACAGAAAGAAATTGAAGGTTTAAGGGATTATGTCAGAAAGAACCTTGCAAAATCAAGTAGTATCAATAGTGTTGGTTCAAGAGTAAAAGCACTTGAAAAAATGGAACTTGCAGCAAAACCTAATCCACAAGTTAAAGATTTACATATCTCCTTCCCTTTTGATATTGAACCTCATAAATTAATATTAGAATGTAAAGGATTAAAAGTCAGTGTAGGTAAAGCTGACAGCAAGAGAGTTTTGTTTGAAAACTTTAATCTTGAGGTAATGCGAAATGAAAAGGTTGCTTTTGTAGGCAAAAATGGTGTTGGTAAATCATCACTTTTAAAAGCGATACTAAAAAAAATCCCATATGAAGGCTCTGTGCGTTTCGGTGGTAACATTAAAATATCATATTTTGACCAGGAATTATCTTCTCTGGATTTAAATATAACTGCATTAGAATCTGTTCATAGAAGATTCCCAACAAAAACTGAATATGAAATAAGAAGTATGTTAGCCCGATTTCTTATAGAAGATGAAGATGTTTTTAAACGAATTAAAGAACTTAGTGGTGCAAATCGTGCGAAAGTTGCATTGTGTATAATCGTCTTTGAACGCTCAAATGTGCTTATTCTTGACGAGCCTACTAATCATCTAGATTATAAGGCAAAAGAGGCTTTGGATATTGCTTTAAGTCAGTATGAAGGAACAATAATTATGGTTTCTCACGACAGATATTTACTTAATTCTGTTCCAACCAAAATTATTGAAATGAAATCTGATGAAATAGTTATTTATAATGGCAATTACGATTATTATAAGGAACATTCACAGATAGATTTTAATGATAAGAAAAATAAATCTGATATAAAAAGTGATTCTGCAATAAAATACTATGAAGACAGGAAAAACAAGGCTCAGGACAGAAAAAGACGAGCAAGATTAATGAATCTTGAAAAAGAGATTGAAATTGCTCAAAAAGAACTTAATGAATTAAAACTACTCATAGAAAATCCGGATGTATCAAGTGATTATGAAAAACTTTCTGAAATACTTGAAGATATACGCATCAAGGAAGAACAGCTTGAAGAACTTGAAACTACATGGTTAGAATTGGCATAAAATAAGGAGATAAGCAAAACTTATCTCCTATTATTTATTTTAATGTTAAAACTGCTGTCAATGGGAAATGGTCACTCGTGTAATCTCCATCATAAGTATCTGTTATAACATTATATGAACTTACCTTAAAGTCATCCTTTGATACCATTATATAATCAATACATTCCCTATCGAGTTCTGTCCCCCAATTCTGGAAAGTACAGCTTGTCATTGTATTTTCAGTCTGATATTTTACATCAAGGAAACTTTCAGTTGCACTTCTGTATGTATCGCTGTCTTCTATCGCATTAAGGTCACCCATTAAAACTGCAGGAATTGAGCCAAATTCTTTGATTTTATCTAGAACGACATTTATGCCGTTAATTCTTGCTTCGTCACTTACATGGTCAAGATGAGCATTAAACACAACAAATTCATTGTTTGTAGCGTTATCCTTAAGCTTTACATAACTACAAATTCTATAACAAGCTGCTCCCCAATCCTTACTCATAACGTCAGGTGTTTCTGACAACCAGAATGAGCCCTTATCAACAAGAGTATATAAATCAGTTCTGTAAAAAACAGGACAGCCTTCAGAATAAAGCGGAATATTATCGCGATATGTAATAATAGAATCGTAAGCTGGCATTGTTTCGCAAAGATAATCATACTGCCAGCTGTTTACTTCCTGAAAACCAATAATTGTGGGTTGTGCTTTTTCAATAGTATCAACTACAAGATCAGCACGATAGAACCAATTCTTATGGCCTAAATCATCAGGAGCATGGCAACGAATGTTATAGCTCATTATCTTCATTTCATCTGAATTAAATATTGCTTCAGTAAGAATTTCCCTCTGATTCTTTGAGTAATGAGGATAGTAAACCCAGATTACAGAAAACCATAAAAAGAGAAATGCAAGAAGCAATGATATTAGTGATAATAAAAACTTTTTAGCAAACTTTTTCATAAAATAATCACCTCACAATTATTTTACCATACATATTATTAAAACGCAAAGAAAATTATAAAATTACTTGAAAAATATAAATCAATATGATATCATAATTTGAGTTAAATAGTTCGGGGTGTGGCGCAGCTGGGAGCGCGCTTGACTGGGGGTCAAGAGGCCGCAGGTTCAAGTCCTGTCACTCCGACCAGTTGACAATGCTATTTAACAAAATGATTGAAAAGAGGAAAAAAAATGAAAAAAATTATCGCTTTATTATTAGCTACTATTATCTGTCTTTCACTTGTTGCATGTAACAATCCTTCCGAAGGAAAAGATGAAAATCCTTCTACAACAGAAGAGGTTGAAATAGACCATGTTGAATTAACACTTGAAAACTTTGATGAGTATTTTGAATTTATTGATGAAGGTATTTTCACAAAAAACAGTTCAGATATAATTGATGCATTAAGATTTAGACAATACTACAAATTAAAAGATAATGTTAAAATTGATATGGAAAAATCTAATGTTTCTATTGAATACAAATACAAATCTTCAATAAAGGATATTACAGTTGACTTTAAAAATCAGAAATATACAATCGGCAACAATGAAAAAGATGTTAAGATTATCGAAAATATTAAGGTTAACAAAATTTCAAATATCACATACAAGGATTGTGCTATTTTACTCTATCAGCCAAACGCTGTAAAAGAAGGAGCAAAAGAATTCAACTGTTTATCAGATTTCGAATTAACAAATGTTACAGGTACACTCTACTTTGTAAAATAATAAACAAAAGGTACTCATTTGAGTACCTTTTTTATATATTTCGATGCTCTTAACAATTTGAAAATTTTACCTGACAAGAATGTTTCTAAAATTTTCGTCATTTCTTTTTCTGAAAGTTCACAATTATTTCTTGCATAATAAGTTAGAAAATGTGTTAATGCTCCTGATAATAAAACGATATGATATGAAAAATATGGTTGACTTTCAAAATCAGGAACAAATTTATTAAGGAACTTTGTTATTGATTTAAAAATTTCATCCGAAACAAGGTTTCCCATATTATTTTTTAAAATAGCTGAAACCAACCTTGGATTTTTTTTCATTGTTCTTACAAATAAAGAAATTGCTTCGTTTGAATTTGGAATAGTATCAAAAGATAATAATGTCTCTTCATATGTACTTCTTAATAAAAATCTGAATAATTCGTCTTTTGATTCAAAATAATTGTAAAATGTTTGTCTTGATAAATCCGCTTTTTTGCATATATCCATAATTGAAATTTCTGAATACGGCTTTTCTTCCATTAATTCAAGAAGATTTTCAGTTAACCATTGTTGAGATTTTAAAGCGGTTGGGTTATTTCCATCATACATTGACAATTCTCCTTTTATGTACAAGTTTATTGTGTATTGTTGACTTTTTGTCAAAATTTTGTTAAAATATTCATAATAGTTTACAAATGTCAAATTTATATTTGTAAATTCTTAATGAAATGAGGAATAAAAGCATATGGCAAAGAAAAATATTAATGCAGGTAATGCAAATATCCCTGATTATAAGACCCTTAAAGAAATTATCGTAACAGGTGCTAAAAAGGGTCAGGATAAAAGACAATTCGTTTTCCTTGATAAAGATAAGAACGAATGCGAAAGAAGTTTTAACGAAACTTGGAGTGAAATTGCTGCACTCGGTACATTTTTCTATGTTAAAGGCCTTAATGGAAAGAAAAAGATTGCTATTATTGGTGAAAACTGCTTTGAATGGATGATTACATATTACGCAACAATCTGCGGTTGCAATATTACTGTTCCAATGGATGCAAAGCTTCCTTATGCAGACCTTGCTGACCAGCTTATTCGTTGTGACTGTGATGCTTTAGTTTATACATCAAAATTCAACAAGGCTGTTGAAGAATTCAAAGCAAACCCTGATATGCCAAATATGCAGTATTTTTGTATTGATGATTATAACAGTTTTCTTAAAGAAGGTCAAGCAGCATTAGATGGAGGTAATAACGATTTCATTAATGCAGAAGTTAAACCTGATGACCTTGCATGTATTGCTTATACATCCGGTACAACAGCAAAGAGTAAAGGCGTTATGCTTACACATTATAATATTGCAAGTAACTGTTCTGCATCTTGTCGTGCTCTTAACGGACGTCATGCAATCGGTTTCTTACCACTTAATCATACATATGCTTGGGTTAGCGGACTTTTCTCATCATACATTCTTACTGAATGGGGTTACTTGTGCGACGGTATCAAGAACATTCAGGGTGATATGAAAAAGTATCAGCCATATAACATCTGCGGTGTTCCACTTGTTGTTAATACAATTTATAATCGTATCTGGAAAACAGCAAGAAAAACAGGAAGAGAAGAAGTTCTTAAAAAGGGGCTTAAAATCAGTAACACTCTTATGAAGTTTGGTATTGATAAGAGAGCTAAAATATTTAAGACAATTATCGATAATCTCGGCGGTAATCTTAATATGATTGTTTGTGGTGCTGCTAACCTTGACCCAAAAGTTGAAAAAGGTATGCACGACTTCGGTATTGACATTTACAATGGTTACGGACTTACTGAATGCTCCCCTGCTGTTACCTGTAACAAACCAGGTAAATTCAAGTTTGGTAGTGTTGGTACTCCACTTGATTGTTGTGAAATTAAGATTGTTAATCCTGATGAAGATGGCGTTGGTGAAATCTATGTAAGAGGTACTAACGTTATGCAGGGATATTACAATGACCCTGAAGCTACTGCAGCAACATTTGATGGCGAATGGCTCATCACTGGTGACCACGGTAGAATTGACGAAGAAGGCTTCTTGTTTATGGTTGGTCGTAAAAAGAATCTTATTTGTCTTGCAAATGGTAAAAATGTTTCTCCTGAAGAAATTGAAGACAAGCTTTCAAGAATTGAATATGTTGAAGAAGTTCTTGTTTATCAGGAAGACGAAAAGATTGTTGCAGAATTCTATCTTAATGAAAAAGAATATCCTGATGCACGTGACAGAATTGACGAGGATGTAACAAAATACAATCGCGAAAATCCAATTTTCAAGAATGTAAATAAAGTAAAGATTCGTGATAAGGAATTCAAGAAAACAACAACAATGAAAATTGCAAGAAATCAGAACGACTGATAATAACCTGACCTGTGTAGAAAACTACGCAGGTCATTTTTATTTGCAAATTGAATTATATCGTTTTGGATTAAATTTACAAAAAATTAAAATTTTACTTGATTTAATAATAAAAATTTAATATTATATATAAGATTAGTAATAAATATTGGAGGTTTACTGATGAAAGAGGAAAACAGAAAGTATGGCGAATTGGCTTATGACCTTGTAAAAGACGCGGAAAGCTTCGGCTCTCGCCTTCCCGGTTCTGAAGGTGAAAGAGAATATGCAGATTATATGGGTTCTTTGCTTGAGGAAATCGGCATTAAAGCTAAGAAAGAGGAATTTGCAGTTTCACCACGTTCAGGTATTGGTGGATTACCATATGCGGGTTGGGTTGGCATAATTTTAAGTGTTCTTACATATTTTGCATTCGGAAATCCAAGCATTTGGTTCTTAATGGGCTTTATCGGAATTGCTATGGTTATCTGGTTGGTATTCAGTGCATTCCTTTACAAACCTTGGTTCGATATGTTCTTTAAACAAAAAATATCACAGAATGTATATGGTGAATTAGTTCCTGAAGATGGTAAATATGATTATACAATCATTCTTTCAGGTCATACTGATACAAGCTGGAACTGGAAGCATTCAGAAAATGCATCAAGATATCCTGAAAAACCAATTTATGGTCTCATTACTACATACGGTAAGGTTGGCTTCGGTGCTGTTTGCGTATTCTTTATGGTTGGCGTTTCAGTATTTATGGCAGCTATTAACGCGGGTATTATGTTTGGTGCAGACTGGGCTCAGAAAATTGTACAATTAAATTCAACTGAAATCTTTGTCAACCTTATGCATTTTATTCCTGTTGTTACAGCTTTAGGTAGTGCTTTCGTTGCAATGTGGAACGATGCATCTGAAGAAAATGCATCAAAAGGTGCTATGGACAACGCAACAGGCTGTGCTCTTAGCTATGCAGTTATTAAATACTTCAAGGAAAATCCTAATAAGATGCCTAAAAACTGTCGTATTGTTGATTGTAATGTTGGTTCAGAAGAAGCAGGTCTTCGTGGTTCAATGGCATTCGTTCATAAGCATAGAAATGATGATTTAACAAAAAATGCCTGGAATATCAACATTGACTCTGTTGCGGACAAAGATTACTTTGAGGTTGTTATCAAGGATGACTGGCAGGGCTGCCGTTTTGATACTGACCTTGAAAAAATGTTCAAGGACACATTCAATGAAATGGGTATTGAAAGCAAGACAAATGGTTGTATCCACAATCCTGTTGGTGGTTGTGACAGCACTCCTATGACAAGAGGCGGAATTAAATCTGTTACTTTTGCTGCTCAGAATCCAATGCTTACATGGTATTATCATACTTTCCACGACAGAGCAGAACGTTTTGAAATGGAAACTGTTGGTCAGGGATTTGATGTTATTCTCAGTGTTATTGATAAGATTGCTAAATTCCAAGAAGAAAACGGATATAATGGTCCACAGAAAAAATAATTAGTTTCAGTAAGGTATGGCTATCGTCATACCTTATTTTATTAACAAATTATTAAAAATTTGGCAAAAATAATTGACTTATTGAAGGAATTGGTGTATATTTACTTTATCTATTTAAAGAGATAGTGCAATCAATTTGATTAGCACGAAAATTAAGGAGGATTTCTTATGAAAAACTTAAAGAAAGTTCTCGCAGTGCTCGTTGCATTAACACTTGTTGTTACTTGCTTTGCAGCATGTGGCGGAAACGAAAAACCAGAAGGAACAGCTGATACTATTAAAATCGGTGTTAGTGGTCCTCTCACAGGTGGCGCTGCTCAGTACGGTAATGCTGTTGTTAACGCTGCTAAGCTTGCTGTTGAAGAAATCAACAGTGCGGGTGGAATTAACGGTGTTAAGCTTGAGCTTGTAACAGCTGACGACGAAGCTGACTCAGGTGATAAGGCTGTTAGTGCTTACAACTCACTTAAAGACCAGGGTATGCAGATTTTCCTTGGCACTGTTACATCAGGCTCATGCCTTGCAGTTATTGATAAAACAGCTGCCGACCAGATGTTCCAGCTTACTCCATCTGCTTCTGCAGACGCTGTAATCGCAAACGATAACACATTCCAGATTTGTTTCACAGACTCAAACCAGGGTGTTGGTTCAGCTCAGTATATTGCTAAAAATAAGATTGCAGAAAAAGTTGCAGTTATCTATGACTCTTCAGATGCTTATTCAACAGGTATCTACAATCAGTTCAAGGCTGAAGCTGTTAAGCAGGGTGTCTCACTTGTTGCTGAACAGTCATTCCAGAAGGATAACAAGGACTTCTCAGCTCAGATTAACGCTTGTAAGGCAGCTGGTGCTGACCTTATCTTCCTTCCAATTTACTACACAGAAGCTTCTCTTATTCTTCAGCAGGCTGCTGCTATTGACTATGCACCAAAGTTCTTTGGTTGTGACGGTCTTGATGGTATCCTTGCTATTGAAGGATTTGACACAAAGCTTGCTGAAGGCGTAATGCTTCTTACTCCTTTCGCAGCTGATGCTGATGACGAAGCAACTCAGAAATTCGTTAAGGCATACAAGGCAGCTTACAACGACGAAACACCTAACCAGTTCGCAGCTGACGCTTATGACGGAATTTACATCATTGCAAAGCTTATTGAACAGGAAGGTATCACAGCTGATATGTCAGCTGCTGACATCTGTGCAAAGCTTAAGGTTGCTATCTGTGCAGACGGTTTCTCATACATGGGTATCACAGGTGCAGGTTCAGCTCTTACATGGGATGAATCAGGTGCTGTTTCAAAGGACCCAATGGCTGTTATCATTAAGGATGGCGCTTACGCTGCTCTTTAAACAATACTTAAATTATAATGAAATGCCGATAGTTAATTCTATCGGTATTTTTTTGCGTAAAATTGTTGTTTTTAATAATCCAATGTGATATAATACTATGAATAAATTTTTGTATAGATATAATCTGTACAAATAAATGGAAGGATGTTACATAAATGGGTTTATTAAGTAACCTGATTAATGGTATCAGTCTTGGCAGTATTTATGCAGTTATTGCTCTTGGCTATACTATGGTTTACGGTATTGCAAAAATGCTCAACTTTGCACACGGCGACGTAATTATGATTGGTGCTTACGTTGTTTATCTGACTTCTGTAAGAGCAGGGCTCCACCCTCTTATTGCAGTTGTTGTTTCAATGATTGCTTGTACAATTCTCGGTATTACTATTGAGAAGATTGCGTACAAGCCATTACGTCAGTCAACATCATTGGCTGTTCTTATTACTGCTATCGGTGTCAGCTATTTCTTACAGAATATTGCCTTAGCCATTTTTGGTGCAAATCCAATTAACTTCACTTCAGTTGTAAGCGTTCCTGCAATAAAACTGTTTGATGGTCAAATTGTAATTTCAGGTGAAGCTTCAACAGCAATTGTTGTTTCATTGATTATTGTTATTGCACTCTCGATTTTCATTAAAAAAACAAAGAGTGGTAAGGCAATGCTTGCTGTTTCTGAAGATAAGGGTGCTGCTCAGCTTATGGGTATCAATGTTAACCAGACAATTTCACTTACATTTGCTATCGGTTCAGCTTTAGCTGCTGTTGCAGGTGCTCTTTATTGCTCTGCTTATCCGATTCTTTCAAATACAACAGGTGCTATGCCTGGTATCAAGGCATTTACTGCTGCTGTTTTCGGTGGTATCGGTTCAATCCCCGGTGCCATGATTGGTGGTATTCTCATCGGTGTTATTGAAATTCTTGGTAAAGCATATATTTCAACACAGCTTGCTGATGCTATTGTTTTTGGTGTTCTTATCATTATCCTTATGGTTAAGCCAACAGGTATTCTTGGTAAGAAGACAAGTGAAAAAGTTTAATTTGTGAAGGGAGCGTTTTAATATGAAGAAATCTTTAAAAACGGTTAAACCTTACACAAAGCAAAGTTTAATCACTTATGTAATGCTTATAGTAGTATTTGCTGTTACTCTTGTTTTAAGAAGCTCAGGTAATATGTCATATATGATGCAGGACCTTCTTGTTCCTCTTTGTGTATATGCAATTCTTGCAGTTTCATTGAACCTTACTGTTGGTATCCTTGGTGAATTGAGCCTTGGACAAGCAGGATTCATGTGTATCGGTGCTTACTCAGGAGCTTTATTCTCAAACTTAATGGAAGAAGCAATTCCTGAAGCTGTTATTCGTTATCCGATAGCACTTGTTTTCGGTGGTATATTAGCTGCAATCTTCGGTATCCTGATTGGTATTCCTGTACTTCGTCTTAAGGGTGACTATCTTGCTATTGTTACACTCGCTTTCGGTGAAATTATCAAAAACATCTGTGCTTCAGTTTACCTGGGTCGAGATGCAGAGGGATTCCATCTTTCAATCAAAAGTGTTTCTGATATGAATATGGCTACCGACGGTGAAATGCTCATTAACGGTGCTCTCGGTATTAACGGTACACCAAAGGATTCAAGCTATGAAATTGCATTTGTTATTCTTTTAATTACAGTTATTATTGCATATAACTTTGTTAATTCAAGAACTGGCCGTGCAGTAATGTCAATCCGTGACAACAGAATTGCTGCTGAATCAATTGGTATAAACATTACAAAATACAAGCTTATTACTTTTGCTTTGACAGCATTCCTTGCGGGTGTTGCAGGTGTTATTTATTCACACAACTTCTCAACACTTCAGGCTGTAAAATTTGACTATAATATGTCAATTCTTGTTCTTGTTTTCGTTGTTCTCGGTGGTATCGGTTCAATCCGTGGCAGTGTTATTGCTGCAGTTGTACTCACACTTATCCCTGAACTTTTAAGAGAAACAATTGGTAACTATCGTATGTTGTTCTATGCTATTATTCTTATCGGAATGATGCTTATCACATCGAATGAAAATATTAAGAGCAGACTTAATGCTTATACAGGTAAGGTTAAAGGTCTTGTAGTTAAAGAAAAGAAAGGAGAGGTTAAATAATGGCTATTCTTGAAGTAAAAAATCTCTCAATTTCTTTCGGCGGACTTCGTGCTGTTGACGAATTTAATGTTAGAATTGAAAAGG
>JAZSDZ010000105.1:0-4033 GCA_045531435.1 Candidatus Fimenecus sp. | reverse complement strand
GAAGTCAATGACGAGGGGAAAAAGGTTTGGTTTCATGGATTTGAAACAATGATTACTGGGGAACTGTGGAATGTTGATTTATGGTTTTTCGATAAAGAAACTATATCCAATGCAGAAAAATATTGCGACAATATCGCAAACAATACAAACCAAACACAGAAAGACATAATTGTAAGTATCAAAAGTGAACTGATTTCAAGAGGATTATATTCTTTCGAGCAATATAAGAGTATTGATGTATATAAGGCAGTTTTGGAAACTAATGTAAAGAACGTAGATGAATTTTTATTGTTATTCAAATAGACAAATTCCAATTTGTTAAGTTCAACATTTTCCAAACTGCTCTCCCCGTGTGAGCAGTTTTTGTATGCTATTCAAAAAATGTGACGCAGTATATATTTACCTGAATATTGAAATTTATGTACCGTTGTAGTATACTTGTAATAATCATTTCAGGAGGTGAAGCTATGACCGGCGTAAGATATAAAATACCTATGCTGTCCGCAAAAGCAATTCTTGCTTACGCAAAGCCCGTTGGTGAGGATATATACTCTTTTAATCTCAACAAAGCGGAAACTGCAAGCGTTTTATTAAATCACGGCGATACCTATCAGGATGATAATGCCGTTTTCTATCAGCTTATGTCTATGCTTCACCGAGACGGTTATTCACCTAAAGATGATGAACTGATAATCGAGGATTTGTACGACGTTATTATCTATCTTGACTTTGGAGGTATCTTTGACAGAAGTGCAGAGTACCCCAAAAATGCACTAAGACAGAAAAAGGCTGAATCTATGTTCCGTCCTGAAGGAATAACCCTTGACCTTGGTGGCGGTCAGCATAAATATCTCGCTTTTGAGCGTTCTGCTTCTATGAGCAGAAATGCAAAGCTCTCCTTTGTCCGTGCTGACCTTTATGATGAAATCACACGAAGAATAACCCTTAACTTAAAAATAGATGTTTGTGAGCTTTCAAAGCTCTATGCATATAACGGACTTTTGTTTTCGTCAGGTATCAGAGTAGAGCCTGATGATAAGTTCTTCCTCGAAAATGTAGCCATTGTACCTAACCCAAAACATATTACAAATGATGTTTCTTATGTAACTGTTACTGACGTTACAGGTGAAGGCAGTATAAGAAAATATGAAAGAACAGAATGTACAGGTGATATTGAAACCACTCGCTTTGACGGTATGGGACTGATTTCACCTGAATTTGCCCGTGAGCTTGACAGTAAAATAGGCAGTAAAAAAGAACACACCTCTTTTCAGATTCGCATGCCCTACATTAAGGGAATGGTACATAAAACCGATTTCAAAGCCTTATTCAAAGAAGCAGGCGTTGAAGCAATAACCGATATATGGGGAAGAAAGCACCAAGTTGATAGCCTTTGTATGATACTGACCGAAAGTCAATTCAAGGGCTACAAATGGCTGAAACAGTATAATATTTCTTGGCAGACATATGTACAGCTCTGCCGTGCTTATGAGCACACCATACGCATCACAAATGTCAGCAAAACAGAAGCTGAAGATACAACCGAGCTTAACTATCAGTTCCTCAATACGGTAAAAATGCTTTCATCTGAATTCAGACCTGATGATTTACCCTTGGGTTGGGAGCATTCTCCCTCTGAGGATGAAAGAATGTGGCTGACCAAGCCTACAGAGCAGAGGTATTATGAGCTTCGCCGTGATACAGATGCCCGTATAAGGTATTTTACCGATAAAGCTGATGAATGGACCTTCGGCAGAAAAAGCAGAAGCTATCATCTTGCAGAGCTGTTGAGGAAAAATCCCAAGTTTATCAATGAACCGTACTTTGTCCGTCAGCTTGATGATGCCGCAGAAAGCTTGCTTAAAGATTACTCAATAGGCAGATTACTTGTTGACGGAGACAACCGATTCTTTGCAGCTGATATTATGGAATTATTCTATGAGCTTATCAGAGATAATGGCGGAAGACCTGACATTTACTCGGACATAAGAAATGAATTCCTTGATACGAATGAGTTTTATGCTCCCGGTGCTGTATATTCTCAGCAGGATATTTATGCTCTTCTCCGCAATCCTCACATTGCAAGAAATGAGGAAGCTCTTGTTAAGCCGTTAAAGAATATCGGCACTTACAGAGAAAAGTACCTTTCAGGTCTTACGGATGTAATTATGGTAAACTCTGTTTCACTCCTTGCCGAAAGACTTGGCGGTGCAGATTTTGACGGTGATATGATTAAAACAGTTGCCGAGCCGAAGCTCACATCTTGTATTGCAAATAACTACAGTGAGGGTGATTTCACACTCGGCGGTAATCTGCCTTTATTAAGCATACCGTCCGCCGAGCCAATCATCGCCGATGCAAATGATTGGTACAAACGCTTTGAAACAATACGAAACACCTTTTCATCCCGTGTCGGTCAGATTTCAAATGCAGCACTCGATAGAAGTATAATAGCCTATGATGAAAACACCGACGATGAAAAGAAGGAGCAGTACCGCAAGGAAACGGAAGTTCTTGAAATATTAACGGGGCTTGAGATAGACTCAGCCAAAAGCGGTATAAAGCCTGATTTGACAGAATATCTTGAAACCAACAAAGCTGAAAGAACATCCTTCCTTAAATACAAGGCTCTTATTGAAAAAGCTGAAGGCAAACGCCGTTGGTACGAGCCTACTTTTGATGAACGCTTCAAAAAATTCTTTGAAGGTCAGAACTGGGATAAAGTCAGCTCTAACCTTGAAAAGCTTCCGTATTTTGCAAGAGAAATGAAAAAGAACACACCCAGGGCAAAAATTCATCAGGCTGATGCAAGCGAGCTTTTCACCTTTGCAAAGCCCGGTTGGAAAAAGAAGCTTGACCCGAAGATTCTTGACTATGTTGGCAGAGTAATAGCAGATTATGAAGAGTGCCTTAAAAGAATAAGGGCAAGGCGACACGCCACAAGCAAGCTTAAAGCCAAGCACAATGACATCAATCGTATCCTGTATATGCAGAACAAGGAAAACGATTACGAAGCAGATGAGCTTGCTGCAGTATTCATTAATCTACCCGAAGAAAGAGTAAATGAGATATATTCTGCAGTCAGAAATGAAAATTGGCACTTTATGAAAGAGGATGAAAGATACGCCTTTCTCATAAAGCATCTGCACGAAGAAGAATACAGAGAGTATTATGACATCTTTGCTGACTTCCGTTTCGGCGGGTACAAACTGTTACCCGATATTATTACCGAAACACGGAACTACAATATATCTGCAAATGCTTCTGCTATGCAGTATCCCAACGATTCCGAGGAGCTGACATTGATGGTAAAAGCCTACCTCAGAAATCCCGTAGGCAATTACCGTGAAACTGTTTCAAAGGAAGCTGCGAGAATAATTGAAACTCACATTATCTCTTTCAATGCTTCGGTAAAATATATTGTTGCTCTCGGTAAGCGTGATTTCCTTTATGATGCTTATTACAGACACATCAACAGATTTGCAAGGAAGGGAGAATAAGTTTATGACTAATGAATGGCTTGAATTCAAAGCATATACCGATGCTCCTGTTTTCCTTGCAGAAAACAAGCAATCAACTGCTTTCATAGGCAGATTTACAGTAAGAATGATTAAGCAGAACAAGGGCTTCAGTCGCATATTTACCGTTCTTGCAAGGGGCTATCTTTTTCATAATGCCGACGGTACACTTCGTACCGATGACCCTTATGAGAGAATTGAAAAGGCACGAGAGTTCTTATGTGCCTGGTGCAGTCTACCTTATGAAGCAGTATCAAACAAGGCATTGGCTTTTCATACATCTTTTCCTGAGCTTCACAGCGAGTTCCCTGATATTGTTGATAAAAACGGAGCCGGATGGTATTACAGATACTTGCATTCTCTTTCCGATTACATCAAAAAGAACAAGGAGAATGTTACAAAAAAACTACACTGCTTTGCCGAAAAGAAGACATTAAAAGCTATTGAAAGCACTTGGGCTAACAAGCTGATACAGTTTCAGTATTCGATATACAATGACAGGTCTTCTGCCGACT
>JAZSDZ010000144.1:0-32827 GCA_045531435.1 Candidatus Fimenecus sp. | reverse complement strand
TTATGATATTGAGCAGGAACAGAATGGTCTTTACACTTACGACAGAGAAAAGAAATTCGACGAAAAAATTTATGATAGAATAAGAGCAGCAAATACAAAGGTTGCTGCTATTGAAAAAAATAATGAACAAATATATAATTAAAGAATTCTTTAATGATTTTGCACCGAGATGGGATAATGAGCCAATCTGTGACAAAGAAATACTCGACATTATTTTAGATAATGGTGGAGTTACAGAAAATATTGATGTACTTGATGTTGGTTGTGGTACAGGTGTACTGTTCCCCTATTATCTTGAAAGAAATGTCAAGAGTATTACAGCGGTTGACTTATCTCCTGAAATGGTGAAAATAGCAAAAAGTAAATTCCCACAAGCAGAAATTATTTGTGATGATGCAGAAAGTATTTCATTTGACCGTCAATTTGATGTTATAATGATTTACAATGCTTTTCCTCATTTTCCAAATCCTAATGCACTCATTGAAAATCTTTCAAAAGCATTAAAGCCAAATGGAAGAATCAGCATTGCACACGGAATGAGTAAAAAAGAGCTTGATGAAATTCATATGAAATCGGCAGGAAAAGTTTCAAATATTCTTCCTGAATGTGAAGAGCTTAAGAAAATGCTTGAACCGTATTTTAATGTGGATATTATGATTTCAAATGATAAAATGTATCAGGTTTCAGCAATTAAAAAATAAGGTGATATTATGAACAACTATTTTCCTGAAGTAAAAAAGAATTTTGGTTTTGGCTGTATGCGACTTCCTCGTAAAGGTCCGCTTATTGACTATGAACAGACAAAACAGATGGTTGACACATTTTTAGAGGCAGGTTTTAACTATTTTGACACTGCTCACGGATATATGGAAATGAGAAACGAAGGCACTCTTAAAAAGTGTCTTACATCCCGTCATCCAAGAGAAAGTTATATACTTGCAGATAAATTATCAGAAGGTTTTTTCAAGAAAGAAAGTCAGATAAGACCACTTTTTGAAAAGCAATTGAAGAATTGTGGTGTTGAATACTTTGACTTTTACTTAATGCACGCACAAAATGCTACTAACTTTGAAAAATACAAGGAATGTCGTGCTTACGAAACTGCTTTTGAGCTTAAAAAAGAAGGCAAAATCCGTCACGTAGGACTATCCTTCCACGATAAGGCAGATGTGCTTGATAAAATTCTTACTGAATATCCTGATGTTGAATTTGTGCAGATTCAATTCAATTACCTTGACTATAATGATGAGTCCGTTGAAGGTAGAAAGTGCTATGAAGTCTGTCGTAAACACAGTAAGCCTGTTATCGTTATGGAGCCTGTTAAAGGTGGCAGTCTTGTAAAATTGCCTGATGAAGCAAGAAAAGTTCTTGACGACCTTAATGGTGGCTCACCGGCTTCGTATGCTATCCGTTTTACTGCAAGTTTTGAAGGAATTTTTATGGTGCTTTCAGGTATGAGTGATATGGCGCAAATGAAAGACAATATCAGTTTTATGAAGGACTTTGTACCATTCAACGAAAAGGAATATGAGGCAGTTAACAAGGTTTGCAAGATTATGAATGCACAACATTTAATTCCTTGTACTGCTTGTCGTTACTGTGTTGACGGATGTCCTAAAAATATTCCTATTCCTGAAATTTTTGCTTGTATGAATGACAGAAAACAGTTTAAAGACTGGAACGCAGAGTATTATTATGAAGATGTACATACTGCAGGAAAGGGCAAGGCATCTGACTGTATCCAGTGTGGACTTTGTGAAAAGGCTTGTCCTCAACATCTTGGAATCAGGAAATTACTTAAGGATGTGGCAAAGGAATTCGGTAAATGAGTAAAATGAAAAATAAAAATCTGCTGAATGTTGTCTTCTCTGCAATGTTTTTAGCATTAGGAATTGTACTCCCATTTTTAACAGGACAGATTAAAGAAATCGGCAATATGCTACTGCCTATGCACATTCCCGTAATGCTTTGCGGACTTGTATGTGGACCCCAATATGGACTTTTAATTGGTGCAATTACACCAATTCTCCGTTCATCATTATTCGGAATGCCTGTAATGTTTCCATCAGCCATAGGAATGGCTTTTGAGCTTGCAACATATGGATTTGTTATAGGTTATTTATTCAAACATGCAAAATGGAAATGTATAAAGTCACTTTATCGTTGTCTTTTGATTTCTATGATATGTGGCAGAGTCGTGTGGGGAATTGTTCAATGTATTCTTTTAGGAATTGGTGAAAACGGATTCACTGTTTCTATGTTCTTGGGTGGTGCAATTCTTAAAGCAATTCCTGGAATAATCCTGCAACTCGTTTTCATTCCTGCAGTGATGCTCATTTTAGGCAAAACGCATTTAGTGCATTTTAAAAGTGGAAAATATATAAAAAATTAAGCATAAATTTATATACAAAAATAAAGCGTTGTATCAAGAGTTACCTTTTACAACGCTTTTTGTTATACTATTTTCATTAAAATCAGATGTTTGAATATGATTTAAGGTAATTTGCTGCAACAGCTCTTGTCACAGTATTATCGCCATTAAAATCGTTTTCTGACATTACTCTGTATGCAAGAGCAACACATTTCACCATACTCACAAAATCTTTTTGTGATGCACCTTTGAGAATCGCAAGAGCAAAATCCATTACTGTTGCATCAGCTGTATCTGTTACAGCATTGTTTGCGCCATTTATTTTGTTGAATGATTTATTAAGGTCGGCTTTTGTAATATTAACATCAGGATTGAATTTGTTTGTTGACTGTGTTTCCATAATGCCATTTTTAAGCACGAATTCAACATCGTTGTAATATTTATGACCTGTTTTTACATCCTCAAGATTATTGTATATTTCACAGTCAGGAAGTGCTTCAATAATCTTATTAGCAATATGAATATGACCAGCTGCATCAGGATGGCTTTCAACATAAGTTGTACCAGCAGTATCAACATATGTATATCCGAATTTCTTTGCACCTTCAATCATAGGTGTGTTACCAACTGTCATAATAAAATCAACGATAGTTGTTACAAGTGCAGGTTGTTCTTTCTGTTCTTCATTTACAGGTTCTCCCGGCACACCATCATAATCGAAATAATTACCTTTAAGTCCGTTGTCACTCATACCAAGTACCATAAGCGTAACATCAGGATTAATGTCATAAATATCCTGAATCATAATGTCCCAGTTTTTATAGAAATTGCCAAGACCAGATGAAAGCGCTAATGGAATTGTTGCAGCAAGTTCAGGAAGAGCGCCTGCAACATGAGCAAGGTCAACAAGCTTTTCAACTAATTCTGTGCCCATTTCAACACTTGCAAGGATTTTATTAAGTTCTACCATATATTTATCTGCAACATTTTCCTTTTCAAACACATCAGCAAGTACCCAACCAAGGTATGCACCCCAGTCATTGCCACCAACGCCAAGAGTAATAAGGTCAGCCTCTGCAATAGCTTTTTTGTATGCAGTTCTGTATTCTTCACTACCCGGCTCACCAACAGCATTCATCTGTGCAGGATGGAACATATACTCATCAGTTTCATCGAAATCGTCTTCAAGCATATAACGGATTTCAATTGTTCGGAATCCCGGACCTGCAAATGCAGTCATTGTGTTATCTTCAATAATTGCTTTTGTAAGCACATCAGCATATGAGCCAGGAACACGATAATATGCTGTTTCCTGATACGCTTTGTTGTAATTATCGTCATTGTCAGACATAACATCACGATAACCACTTGCAACACTATCACCTAAAAGAACATACTTTTTAAACTGTCCTCTGTGAGCTTTTACGGCATCCTCATTTAGTCCGGCTGCAAAGCACATGAATGAACTGGAAACAATGACAAGTGTAAGAATAAACGCAATAATACTTTTTACTGTTTTTTTCATTTTACAAACCCTCTTTAATTTAATTGATTTATAAATATAAATGTACCACTTTTATGCTTATTCGTCAAGAAATTAGAAAATTTATGCAAGATTATAAACATGACACTATGAAAATGTTTAGTAATAGTTCTACTTTATATGATATAATAGTTTTTGTTAAAATTTGATTTCAGGTGATAAAAATGATTATAAACAGAATCATCTCAGCTTTTGCAGCAGTTGTATGCTTTGTTACCTCAATTTTTGGTGTCAGTGATGCAGAAAAACCAGTTGCAAAGCAATACGAAATAAAGGGTTCAGGCTCTTGTGATGTGGGTAACGGCAGAGTCAGTATCCACGACCCGTCAATTGTTCAGGATAAAGACGGAATGTATTACATTTTCGGCACTCATGGTTGTGCTGCAAAAAGTGACGATATGATTAACTGGACAAGCTTTGCGTGTGGCGTTCACGACAACAATAGAATGCTTGTCCCTGAGGGTAGTACATTAAGAGGAACACTCCGTGAGCCTTTTTCATGGACAGACGCTTATCAATTGTCTAACAATTATGATGAAAACAGTCTCCAAACAAACATCTGGGCTGCAGATGTAATTTACAATGAAAAAATGGGCAAATACTGTTACTATGCATCAAGCTCAGTATGGGGCACACCTGGGTCTGTAATATGGTTTGCCACAAGTGACAATATTGAAGGTCCGTATGAATATGAGGATGCCATCGTTTATTCAGGCTTCAACAACAAAACAAATGGTGGAAAATACTATTCCCGTATGAATTCTCTGCACTATTCATTCACCAACATATCAAAGCTCTTCAAGCAAGGCGTTTTCAAGAAAAAAGACCTTGAGAATGCGCCTTGGTTTAATGCTCAGGGAGATTATGACCACACAATTTATCCGAATTGTATTGACCCTGCACTTTTCTATGATGCAGACGGCAGATTATGGATGACTTATGGCTCATACTTCGGTGGCACATATATTATGCCGATGGTTGAAAAGAGTGGAAAGCCTGACTACAAATATATGAGAAATCACGATGGTTATGACCTTTATTTTGGTAAGAAAATCATCAGTACAACTCTCGCTAACGACTTATCGGGTGAAGGTTCATATATTGAATACGACAAGACAAGCGGATATTACTATCTATTCGTATCATATCATGGACTTAACGCTCTTGGTGGCTACAACATAAGAGAATACCGAAGTGTAAATCCTGATGGACCATTCCTTGATACTATGGGAAACAATGCACTTGACCATGTAAACACAGGTGCAAAACTTTTCGGTAGTTATAAATTTAATTGTCTTGATACTGCATATCTTGCAAGTGGACATTCGTCATGTCTTACAACTCCTGACGGAAAAATGTTTCAGGTTTATCACACAAGATTCAACATTGGTCACGACGGATATGAAACGAGAATTCACCAGATGTCAAGAACTGAAAATGGTTGGAGTGTTGTTTTACCGTTTGAATATTCAGGTGAAACCATAAATAAAAATGGCTGTCCTGCAAGTGAAATCTTTGGTGAATATGAATTCATTAATCACGGGAATATCAGTAATAGTTGCTCGGATTGGGCAAATGTGAATAACATAATTTCACCGACACAAATTGTCACACTCAATTTTGACGGCACAATTTCAGGGCTTAAAAAATATGAAAGTGTCAAGGAAAACACTCATGTTTCTTCAAAAGATATTGAAGGTAGCTGGTCAGTGAAAAATGGCACTGCATATATTACTTTTGTCATTGATAATGTTACATATGAAGGCGTCATTTGTATTCAGAAAGATGAAGGTAAAGATAAGCAAGAAACACTTGTTTTTTCCGCTATAGGCGAGAATAACGAATGTATCTGGGGCGTAAAGAGATAAACTAAAACCACAGTTTCGAACTGTGGTTTATCTTTTTATTTTCTTTCCTTTTTTGGTGAAATTTCGTTCCAGAGAGTGAAACCTAAAATAAGGATTCCACCTACAATCTGTAACGAAGTCATTGTTTCTTTCAAAACCACTACGGAAATGAGAACAGCAACAAGTGGATCAATGTAACTTAAAATTGCTGCTTTTTGTCCCGGTAATTCCTTAAGTGATGAGAAATAAAGACAATATGTAATACCCGTATGAACAAGTCCGATTACGAGAAGGAAAATCCATCCTCTTCCGTTTAAAGTGTGAAGATTTATTCCATCAGTAAGTAAAACATATGGAACAAGAACTACTATTGCTGAAATGAACTGAAGGAAGGTTCTGTAAATTCCATCTACCCTTTTTATGAATTTATTGATAAGAATAACAGTTGCATAAAGTGTGGCTGCACCAAGACCGAAAAGTATGCCTTTTATGTGACTACTGCCCTGACTCAAGTCCCCTATTCCCGTAATTAACACAATCCCCACAGTTGACATTACAAAACAGATAATTTGTTTTATGCCCATTTTTTCCTTAAATAAAATCGGACAGGCAATCGTCACAATAACAGGTGCAAAATAGTAGCTTAAGGTTGCAACTGAAACTGTTGTATATTTATATGCTTCAAAAAGTAAAATCCAGTTGAAGCCCATTGCCACGCCTGATAACACAAGCAAAGGCAATTCTTTTTTTATTTCCTTGAATGGAATCTTCTGCTTTGTTATAAGCAAAAAGCCACCAATAAGAATGGCTGCTAATATAGCACGATAAAGAGCAATTTCACTTGATGGTAATGGTATATTTCGCACAAAAAGTCCGATTGTACCGAAAATTGCCATTGAAATTATCAACATTGTTCTTGGATTTAATATTTTTTTCATAATGACACTCCAAAAAATAAGCTGGCAAATATAATGAAAATATTTTATTGCAAAAGTGAAATATCGTCAACTGTTTTCTTGTAAAGAATAAGAAAATATGATATTATTTTATTTAATGCGACAAAGGTAGGTGGGAAAATGTTTGAGTTTTTACTTAACGAAAAATCAAGTTGGGAATTTTTAAAAGAAACTTTCCTGCCCATTGCTGTTTATGGCACAGGAAATGGTGCCGACAGAGTGTTTGAAGAATTTGCAAAACTTAACATTTCTGTTTCAGCAGTTTGTGCAAGTGACGGTTTTGTAAGAAAACGCACTTTTCGTGGTTTTGAGGTCAAATCAATTTCTCAACTTGAAAATAAATTTGAAGATTTTATTATTGTTCTTGCATTTGCGAGTCCCCTGCCTCAAGTCATTGACAACATAAAAAGCCTTTCACTTCGTCATAAGGTGATTATGCCCTCTGTACCCGTTTTCGGTGACAATATATTCAATAAAAAATTCCTTGAAACACATCTTAAAGAAATTGAAAAAGCATATTCATTACTTTCTGACGAAAAATCAAAACAAGCTTTTGAAAATATTATTCGTTTTCAGATTACCGGTGATTTGAATTACTGTTTTGACTGTGAAATCACAAAAGATGAAGCCTTTGAAATACTGAATTTAGGTGAAAATGAAAAATTTCTTGACCTTGGAGCTTATCGTGGTGACACAATAAAAGAGTTTTTACATTACAGTAAAAGCTACAAAAAAATTGTTGCAGTTGAGCCTGACAAAAGAACATTTAAAAAACTGCAAATATACTGTGAAAATCTAAAGAACTGCACAACGCTCAACAATGCAGTGTGGAATGAAGCAAAAGAGCTTTTCTTTGACGGAAATAAAGGTCGTGGTGGCTCTGCAAAGGACAAGGGAGAAACAGTAAAGTCCGTTACAGTCGATGAATTGACTGAAAAATACGGAAATTTCACATATATAAATATTGATGTTGAAGGTACAGAAAAAGAAATGCTGCAAGGCAGTAAATTCACCTTACAGCATGATAAACCGAAATTATGTTTGGCAGCATATCACAGAAGTGAGGATATTTTTGCCCTTATTAATCAGATTTATGAAATCAACGGTAACTATAAAATCTATCTTCGTCATCATCCGCACATTTCATTCTGGGACACTAATCTTTACTGCATATAATAAGTGCAGAAAGCACAAGGATAATACCTGACAATTTGAGAAGTGTAATTTCCTCATTATACACAAGAACACCAAGTACAGATGCGATTACAGGCTCAACTGCAACTATTATTGATGCTTTTGAGTTTTCCACATACTGAAGTCCTTTTGTGTAAAAAAGATATGCTAAAACTGTACAAACAAAGCCTAAACCAAGGGCATAAAAACCTGATTGTGGTGATAACATGGAAATAATATTCCCTGCATCGGAAAATGGTAAGCAACCTACACCACAGAAAAGAAATGTGTAAAAGGAAATTGTCATACTGTCATAATTTTTCTGTAAGGCATATCGACTGAAAATACTGTAAAAAGCATATCCGACACCTGAACATAGTCCAAGCAGGATTCCCTTGACACCAATTGACTGACCACCTGAAATGCCACTTACAAGGACACATCCTGCTATTGTAAGAACTAATGCAATTATCTTTTTACCTGTTATTTTCTCCTTGAAAAGTACAAGAGAAAAAAACATTACAAACACAGGTGATGTATAAAGAAGAATTACAGCAACACAGACCCCGTTATATGTCATTGAATGAAAATATGACAAACTGAAAAATAAAAGGCTTAAAAGACCTGTACCAAGGAAACACCATAAATCCTTTAACTTGATTTTAAAAAGTTTTTTATCCTTTACCATCATTATTATTCCAAGAATAATCGCTGCAATAAGGCAACGCAAGGACACTGTCTGTTCATGAGTAAAGCCCATATTAAGAAGTGGTTTTAAAAACAGACTGATAATTCCCCAAAGGCAACCTGCAGTAACCACATAGAAATATTTAAACTTATCTTTCATACATAACTCCAAAAACAAATTTTAAAATATTTTATCATAAATTATCACAATGTAAATACGGATGGTGCAAAAAATGTCGATTAAACTTATTGTAACAGACCTTGACGGAACATTTTTAAACAGTAATCATGTTACAATTCCACAAGAAAACATAGAAGCATTTAAAAAGGCTCACGAAATGGGTATTAAAGTTGCTGTTGCAAGTGGCAGGACAAAGATTTTAACTGACTATCTTATGGAGCAGTTGCCATTTTTAGATTATCTTATCACGTCAAATGGTGCTGTTACATATGACCTTAAAACAGGTGAAATCGTCTGTCAGACACTTCTTGAAAACACACAATCTGTTGAAATTTTTAACATTTTAAAAGACTATAATCTTATATATGAAATATACTTTAAAGGCGATTGCTATATGAATAAGCAAAGTTACAGTATGTTTGATGACAAACATGTTTCACCACATATTTACACACTTTTAAAGGACTTTATCAAGCCCGTGCCTGACCTTTCGGAATTCATCTGTAATGACGGAATTGAAAAGCTTAATATTATGTCACTTTCAGAAGATGAAAGGCTTGAAATTGAAGAAAAAATAAGTGAAACCTGTGATGTCGCATTTGCTTCCTCATTCCCTGTTATAAAAGGTGTAAACGGAAACCTTGAAATGACAGATAAAAATGCTACAAAAGGCTTTGCAATCAAAGGTCTCGCAGACTCTCTTGGTATAGGCAAAGAGAATATTATATGCTTTGGCGATGGTGAAAACGACTGTTCAATGCTTTCTTTTGCAGACCATTCCTTTGCTATGGCAAATGGTACTGATATTGTAAAATCGACTGCAAAATATATAACGGACTCTAACGACAACGGTGGTGTTGCAAAGGCTATCCACAAATATGTATTGACCAATTCAGGAGAATAAAATATGAATATACAGAACTTCAAAGGTGCTATATTTGACCTTGATGGAACACTATTTGATTCGATGGGAATATGGAAAGCTGTTGATATTGCATTCTTTAAAAACCACGGAATGAAAATGCCATCTGACTATCAGGATAAAATCAAGGATATGCATTTTAGAACAATGGCAATTTATACGAAAGAACGTTTTTGCCTTCATATGAGTATTGAGGAAATTATGGATGAATGGTGCGAACTTTGTTACGACAAATATGCCAATGAAGTACCATTAAAATCAGGTGTTAAGGAATTCCTTGAAAGATTAAAAGAAAATGGTATAAAGATTGCCTTTGCCACTGCAAATACTACTGACCTCAGTGAGGTATGCCTTAAATCGAACGGCATTTTTGATTGTTTTCAGACAGGTGCTTATCTTCACGAAACGGAAACAGACAAGAGTAACCCCGATGTTTATCTTCTCGCTTGTGAAAGGTTGGGACTTACTCCTCAGGAGTGTATCGTTTTTGAAGACCTTTTTGCAGGAATTAAAGGTGCAGTAAAAGGTGGCTTCACAGTTTGTGGTGTTTATGACAAGCAATCACAGAAAGACACGCGTGAAATCAAAAAAATAGCTGATTATTACATAAATTCTTTTGAAGATCTCCTATAATCTATACATTTTTACACTTTACAAAACAACAAAAAAGGACTATTATATTAGTGGCAAAAATTATATTTTTTTTAGAAAGAAGAATGATATATGGAAAAGACAGTTTTAGTTGAAACAAGTGCAAGACACGCTCACATTTCAAAGGAACACCTTGAAATCCTTTTCGGTGAAGGCTATGAGCTTACAAAGAAAAAGGACCTTTCACAGCCTGGTCAGTATGCTTGTGAAGAAAGAATCGCAGTTATCGGCCCTAAAGGTCAGTTTCCTGGCGTTTCAATCCTTGGTCCTGTAAGACCTGCTACTCAGGTTGAAATTTCTGCTTCTAATGCTCGTTCAATCGGTGTTCAGGCAGTTGTAAGAGAATCAGGTGACATTGCAAACACTCCTGGTTGTAAAATCGTTGGTCCTAAGGGAGAAATCGAAATCGAAAATGGCGTTATCGTAGCAAAGAGACATATTCACATGACTCCTGACGATGCTGAAAAATATGGACTCAGCGACAAACAGGTTGTTGAAGTTAAGGTTGAATCTGCTGACAGAACAACTACATTCGGTGACGTTGTAGTTCGTGTACATCCAAACTTTGCTCTTGCAATGCACATTGACACAGACGAGTCAAATGCTGCTCTCTGTGCACCTGGCACAATGGGTATTATCCTTTAATTCATTACATAAAAAAATTATGGTGGTTGAAGAAATTCAGCCACCATTTTTTATTTGCTTCTGTATATAAAATATAACAGGTTTTTCTGTTTTAATTTCCTTTGGTTTATTGAGATAACTAATATAACACCATTTGCTCATATTTACAAACGGCAACACATAAAATATTGGAATAATAAAGATACAGGACAAAATCCACCCAGAAAACGACAAACAGTAAAGCGCGTATTTTATGGATTTATTTTCCATTTCATTTATACTTTCAGCTATGACATTCAAAGGCTTTTTTTGTTTGTCCTTTAGTATAATAGACTCGCACAATGAATATCGTTTTATTGTAACGAAAAAGTGAAAGAGTCCTACTGTGAAAAGTGACAATGCGGATATAAATAGTGTGAGATTAACATTTCTCCCGTAATTTTCATATCTGTAACTATAAGCTAAAATCAAAGACACTACAAGGCATGGCGAAAAATAGACTGCCGACCAGCTGACCGATAACAAGGCTCTTAAAACTGACACTTTCCAATATGTGATGTGCTGTTTTAAGGATATATGTCTGACTACCTTTAAAAACTTTACTTTCTTATGATTGGTTTTTATCAGGAAAAAATTATATTTCATAAGGCAGGTACTTTTCCATATGCAGAATGAAATCACTGAACTTAAAATGGTGAAAAACACAAGTAAAAAAATATCTGTTCCAAACACTGTCTTTTTTAAGAAAAACTGTAAATAATAATTCAGGATAACAAGTAATGAAAGTGTCAACAGCGGCAATACGGATATGAAGAAACAACCCATTGTATCATTCATCATTTTTCTTTTCGCTATAAGCTTTAAATATGGCATTTTATCGCCTCCTTTTACTATTGTTGACATATAAATTATTATCATACTCATAACAAGGAGATTTTTTATGTGTGGAATCATTGGTTATACAGGTGAAGAAAAAGCGACGCCTATACTTATTGAAGGCTTGAAAAGGCTTGAATACCGCGGATATGACTCGGCAGGTATTGCAGTAAAAAATGACGATGTAATTGTGATTAAAGAAAAAGGCAGAATTGAGAATCTGCAGAAAACTGTTGATGAATCAGAGTTACAAGGCACAGTTGGTATAGGCCACACAAGATGGGCAACTCACGGAATTCCTGACAAAATAAATGCTCATCCCCACAAGTCGATGAATGGCATTGTGACACTTGTGCATAACGGAATAATTGAAAATTATATGGAATTGAAAAATGAACTTATTGAGAAAAGTTATATTTTCAAATCAGAAACGGATACTGAAGTAATTGCCCAACTCTTTGAATACCTTTTTGATGGAAATCCTATCAGAACTCTTATTAAAACTGCTGAAAAATTAAACGGCTCTTATGCTGTTGCCATGCTTGTCAAGGGTTTTAATGATACTGTTTTTGCTATGAAGAAGGACAGTCCCCTGATTATCGGCAAAGGTGAACATCAGAATTTTCTTGCATCAGACATTCCTGCAATTTTGCCATATACAAAGGATTGTTATATTGTGAAGGACGACGAATTTATTGAAATTGGCAAGGAATATATCAAAGTCTTTGACAAGATGGAGAATGAAAAAAGTTTCAGAACAGAGAAAGTTAATATCGGTGATAATTCAGCGCAAAAATGTGGATATGATTACTTTATGCAAAAAGAAATTTTTGAACAACCCAAAGCTGTAAGGGATACTGTTTCACCACTCATAAAAAATGATGGAATCATCCTTCCAATAAAATTTCCTGACCAATTTATTGAAAATCTTAATAGTATTCACATTGTGGCTTGTGGTAGTGCTTATCATGTAGGTGTTACAGGAAAGTACATTATTGAAGAAATGACAAGAATCCCTGTAAATGTAGATATTGCAAGTGAATTCAGGTACAGAAATCCTATCATAGACAGAAATGACCTTTGCATTTTTATAAGTCAGTCAGGAGAAACTGCTGATACATTAGCATCTCTGCGCGATGCAAAAAAACAAGGTGCATATACCCTTTCCATTGTCAATGTGCCTTTCAGTACAATCGCGAGAGAAAGTGACGGTGTAATTTATACTAACGCAGGGACCGAAATCGCTGTCGCCACAACGAAGGCTTTTTCTGCACAGTTGAGTGTCATTTATACATTTTCTGCATTTTTATCCCAGAAAAAAGGACTTATGAATGGCGATGAATTCAAGAATTTTGTTGATGAAATTCTTATGCTACCCGAAAAAATACAGACTGCACTTGATTGTGACAAAATAGCAGAAAAATTATCCGAAAAAATTGCAGAAAAGCAAAACGTTTTCTTTATAGGTCGTAGAATCGACTATCCGCTTTGCCTTGAAGGTGCATTAAAACTAAAAGAAATTTCATACATTCATTGTGAGGGCTATGGTGCAGGTGAACTGAAACACGGAACAATTTCCCTCATTGAAGAAGGCACTGTTGTCGTGGCAATTGCAACCGACCATAAGTTGTATAACAAAATGGTATCTAATATCAAGGAAGTCCGTTCTCGTGGTGCATATGTTATTGCAGTTGTAAGAGAAGGCAACGAAAATTTAAAGGATATTGCTGATGAAACAATCTTCATACCCGACACAATAACACCACTTTTACCATCACTTACGGTTATTCCGTTACAGCTACTTGCATACCACACAACAGTCAAAAAAGGACTTGATGTTGACAAACCGAGAAACCTTGCAAAAAGTGTCACTGTGGAATAAAAAACAAGCAGAGAAGATTCCCGTGTCTTCTCTGCTTTAATTGTTTGTTAAGTTTTATAGAGATTCTTCGCTATGCTCAGAATGTACTACATATTTTTATCAATTATTTTTCATTTAAATAGTTTCGCACAAATTTCATTCCAAGCATACACTTTTGTCTTACTGAAGTTTCCGTCAGACCTGTCTTTGCTGCAATTTCTGCACCACTGAACTGATAATAATATTTCAGATAGAAAACATATTTATATGATTCCGGCATAGCGTCAATTGCCTGCTTCAAAAGTATATTGTCACAAATCTCAAATTCTTCAGCTGAAATATCATTAAATCCACTTATGTCTTCATCAATAACATTTTCAAGATGCTTCTTTTCCCTACGGTACATATCAACTGCAATTCCTTTTGAGACAACCCTGACATATGCTTTAAAACTTATATCATCAAAATCCTGCTTGATATTATGAAAATCCTTCGCAAAATGAATCAGTATTTCTTGCGCACAGTCCTCAGCTGCTTCTTTAGTCCTTAAATGGTCCTTTGCAATATAAAAAATAGTATCATAAAATTTGTTGTAAAACTCTTCAAATCGAAGTTTATCCTCCGGATTCTCGAGCAACATTAAACATATTGATAGTATATATTTCTCTCCTTTGTCGAAAGATTATACTATATTTCGACAAATAAAGCAAGATTGAACACACTATATATGAATTTCATTAAAAACTTGCTTTTATTTTTACAAGTAGTATAATTGTTTTGTAAATGTAAATATGCAACAGATATTCAAACAGGAGGTTCCGATGAAAAAATTTCTTTTTTTAATTATTCCTGCTCTTCTAATAGTAGCAGTTCTTGTTTTTTCACATTTTTCTCCACTTTTCATATTAGAGGATTCAGAAACTATAACATATACAAATGATTACAATATTCCTGACAACATTCCCGAATACAAAATGATTGCTACTAATGAAAAAAACGATTGGATTGCAAAATGGATTTGGGACAAAGAAAATTTAACAGAGAACAATGTCTGGTTATGTTTTAATAAAAAAGTTAATCTCGATAGTATTCCAAAAGAGCTTATTGCTCATATTTCTGCCGACTCAAAATATTGGCTCTACATAAACGGAGAAACTGTTGTTTTTGAGGGAAGTGTGAAACGCGGTCCAAGTAAGAACAGTGGATATTATGATAGTATAAATATTGCTCCTTACCTTAAAAACGGTGAAAACTCAATTTGTGCTTTGGTGTGGTTTTGGGATAATGAAACAAGTTATTCTTATAGCAGCAGTGGTCAGGGCGGATTCATTTTTGAAGCCATAAATGAAGATGTCACTATAATTTCTGACCAGAGTTGGAAGGTAAAAAGAAATACCGCCTTCATTGACAGTCCACTTTATAAACCTAATTACAGACTTCCTGAATACAGTATTTATTTCGATGCCAGAAAGGATTTGGGTAATTGGACAGAAGTCGATTATGATTTTTCATCGTGGGAAGATGCAACTGAATATGCGAAAGGCGGCGAAGGTGCTTACGGCAGACTTTATCCAAGAGGAATACCTTTCCTAAAGGATTACGGACTTAAAGATTATGAGAATTCAAAGGGCTATGAAAACTATACTGTAAAGGGGCTTTTGGGTGAAAAAATCACCGTTGATATCCCGTATAATGCACAGCTTACTCCTTATCTTAAGGTCATAGCATCTGAAGGGAAAAAAATTCGCATAACGACTGAAAACACTCCTATAGGTGCAGTTTCAACAACATATATAACTAAAGACGGAGAGCAAGAATTTGAGGCTTTAGGTTGGTTTAATGGTGAGCATATTACTTATGAAATACCAAAAGGTGTTACAGTTATTGCTCTTAAATATCGCGAAACGGGATATGACAGTTCATTCTGTGGTGACTTTAAGTGCGACGATGAATTTATGAATACTTTGTGGCAAAAATCTCTGCGTACTCTCTATGTCACTATGCGTGATAATTTTATGGATTGCCCTGACAGAGAAAGAGCACAATGGTGGGGCGATGTCACAAGCGAAATGATTATGACAATGTATTCTATGGACAGCAACTCCTACCTGCTTTATCAAAAGGGTGTGGAGGCTATGATTTCCCACATTGACGACACAAAAGTGCTTCAGACTGTTGTACCTATAAGTGGTGACTATTTTGAACTTCCCGTTCAACAGCTTGCAGGAATAGTGGGCTTTCTCACCTACTATGAATACACAGGTGACAAATCATTTGTTGAAAAGGTTTATACTCCGTCACTTGACTATCTTAAGCTTTGGGAAATCGGTGAAAACAATCTTGTAGTTCATCGCGAAGGCTCTTGGGATTGGCCTGACTGGGGCGACAAAGCAGATATGACAGCTATTGAAAATGCGTGGGTTTACTATGCACTTTCTGCTACAGAAGAAATGGCAAAGCTTTTAGGTAAAGACGAGGACCTCTCATTTATTGCTGAAAGAAAAGAAGCCATATTCAATGGATATAAAGCTCTTTGGACTGAAGAAGGCTTTAAAAGTGAAGATGTAAAAAATCCTGATGACCGAGCAAATGCTCTTGCAGTTTTGTCGGGACTTGCAGAAAAAGACCAGTATAACACTATAAAGAATGTACTTACAACCACTCAAAATTCAAGTCCGTATATGGAATATTACGTTCTTGAAGCCCTTTGCAAAATGGGAGAATATGAACTTGCCAAAGACAGAATCAAGGACAGATATGATGATATGGTAAGTAAGGATTGTTCTACTCTTTGGGAATTCTGGGATGCTTGGCGTGGCACTAAAAATCACGCTTGGAGTGGCGGACCTCTTGTTATAATGAGTAAGCATTTTGCAGGTATTACTCCACTCACAGCAGGTTATGAAAAAGTTAAAATTGACCCTAAATACACAATCTATGACAATATGAATTGCACTGTTCCAAGCGTAAAAGGGTTCATCACTCTGAATTATGAAAAGGTTGACGGAGTTTATATTGTCGATATTACTCTCCCACAAGATATAAAAGCTGATTTATATGTACCAACCAATGCTGTTGTAAATATAAATTCACAGGTTTATTATCAGAATGGTGAGTATGTGAACGGTGAAATCGGAAATATAGAAATTACAGAAAAACACTCTCATAACAAATAAAAAATGTAATACAGAAAACAAAACAGCAGAGAAGAGTCACTCTCCCCTGCTAAAATTTATTCAATCGGAATTAATCACAATATGAATGTTTAATCTTCAAAGTCATCATCTTGTAATGATGTAAGAATATTTTCAATCATTTCCCATTCTTCCTCTGTTTCAATAGGAAGAAGGTCAGGGTCATCCTCTTCAGGATTAAAAATTGCAGCCATTACCTTTGTGTTTCCTTCATCATCAGTTGTATTATCAGTATAGACAATATAGTTTTTACCTGTATTTGGATTTTCGTATGTGAAAAGTATTTCACACTCTACCTCTTTACCATTTTCGTCCAATACTATAAATGTTGAACTTTCCATTTTATTTTCTCCTTTTTTACAGCTATTTATTGATTCTCGGTCTTATTATTACAAGCATCTTCAATATTTTCTCTGTCAAAGAAATTACTGTTTTTCTTTCTGCCCTTCATTACCTTAAGCATAGCTTCTTTGTATTTTTTCTTTTCTTCGGGACTCATAAAATACATAATGTGTGCCCTTTTATTTATATGCATATTATTACCTTTCTTTAAATTTATTTAAAATTCTACGAAAGCATATTTAATTGTTTTTCTGTTATATGTATATGTGATATAAAGTGTATTACCGTCAGCAATAATTGCAGGATATGAATACTCGGCAAAAAGATTTGCACTCTTTTCAAGTGTTGCTACATCCTGCCAAGTTTCACCGTTATCCTTTGAAACAGAAAGAATAAGTCTGTTTCTTACCTTCATTCCAACAGGTGTATAAACGAGCCACACCCAACCGTTGTCAGTTGTAACACAATCAATACCACTGTTGTTATTCATAAGATTTGTAGGATAAGCCTCGCACCAGGTATATCCACCATCTGTTGAATCGGAACGATAAATCCATCCTGCTTTTGTTCTGAACAGAGCGTGAATGTTACCTTCGCTGTCTTCCCAAAGTGTAGGCTGAATCATACCCACAGTTTTTCCTTTACTGTCTTTTGCAACAACAAAATCAGTTCTTGTCCAAGTGTTGCCACCATCTTCTGAAATATCAAAAAATGCTTTCCATTCACCTTGTTCAGATGATGCAGGAGCAATTATTGTCCCACTTTTTGTAACAAAAACCTTATTTTTTACAGGGCCTCTGCCACCACTTGTATCACCGGGTACAAGTTCCTCTGGCTCCGTCCAGGTTTTGCCACAATCATATGAATCAGTATATTTTGTAACCCAATACGGAATTTCCATACCAACTTTATAATATAATCGAACAAAGCTACCATAATTTACGAGAACAGGATTCCAGTGAGCAACTGCGTCATCAGATGCCATTTGCTTTGGCTCACTCCATTCACCATTATATATGCTGTACCATATTCTCACATCAGCATTACCCTCAGCAGTACCTGCAAAAAATGCTGACATAAGATTACCGTCAGGCATTTTCACAATAGTTGACGCGTGAGAATCGCTGAAATATTTTTTTGCCTTAAAAATTTCTCCCTGCTGAATAATAACTTCAACATCTGATTTTTCATTTTTACTACCCGTAAAAACACTTACAAATCTGCTTGTAAAATCGAACACAGATGTCATACCATTTCCACCTATACAGGCCGAAACCTCCATTCCACCGAATGTACAAAGGCAAAGGATAATTGCTATTGTTTTTTTCATTATGCTTTTCATAATACACACTCCTTGAATATATATTAAATCACATTCCAAAAAGTGTCAAGAAGTAACCTGTTATATTACTGAAAAGCTATGTGTCGTGACAGGAAATATCGCTTTCTCCACACATTGAATAAATTACCTACATACCTTTAAAAGGTAATTGCATAGTCATTTCTTATTATATATACAGACCCTTCTTTCCTTTTATTAATCCATAATAGCCACTCCATTATAAAGGATTCTTATATTGTCGGATTCGGTTGCATATTTATCCATATGAAAATGACCTGCAAACCATTTTTTGTATGATATGCCTACCCGTATTTTGTCAAGGAAATCAGTAAAAGGCTTATCTTCATCTGTGTCCTTAACGGGAAAACCCATAAGCTCTTTTACTGATGTAGGTAAAGTATGTGTGACAATATAGTCAACACAATTACTGTTTTTTTGAAGGTTGATTCTGCCTTCTTCAATTTCATCTTTACTTGGAATTTCCTCATCCCAATAGCTGAAACCGAGTTTTCTGAAAAATCTGTCTGTGCTTAAAGCACCACCAAAGGTGAAAATTTTCTTGCCGTCTATTGTAAAGACCTGACCTCTTTCAAGGTGGAATATGTTGTCACGGATTCTGTGAATTTTACCACCATTCCACTCCTCTTCAGGATAGGAATATATACTTGGAAAGCACTCGTGGTTACCATCCACGAAAAGTATGGTATATGGCTTGAATGAAAGAATATCCAACAACATATCATCCACCTTTGTATTGGTAAAAATAAATCCGAAGTCACCGGCAACCAGTACAAAGTCACCTTTTAAAGGATTGACCTTGTCCTCTACATCAAGAAACTTTTCTGTGCTACCGTGAGCGTCACCTGTTATATATATCACAACATATTCCTCCTTTGTTTTGATATCACCAAAAAGATACATACCCCATCTTTTTATATGAAAATTATGCGCTGAAACCGATTTTACCTATTTTTGAGGACTTATCTATTTTTCTGAGATTTGCCCTTACAAAATCACCATCTACAACAAACGGCTTTTCTGCCATTCCGCGTGTCCATAAGACAATAACCTTACGGATGACGGATTGAATATAGCTTGTCATTTCACGAGCACCCTCATCCTCGCAATAATCCTTTGCAATTACTTCAAGAGCTTCTTTTGTGAATGAAAGTTCATCTTCACCGACCTTGTGCTTTGCAAGTAATTTTCTGATGATATGCCTTTCTGCAATTGCAATCTTCTCATCTTTTGAGTAGGCATTTATATAAAATACATTATCGCCAAAACGGTTAACTATGTATTCAGGGATTGCATCAATATCATTGGCTGTTGCGATAAATTTAGTTGCAGAAACATCAATATTGTGGTCAACATATTCGTCATAGAGTACCTTCTGCGGACCAAGTGCCTTCAGAAATATACTATATGGGTTTCCGTCCTTGCCGACTGCGAGCTTGTCTATTTCATCAAGCATCATAACCACATCTGAACGGCCCTTTGCCCACATCCCTTCAAGACATTTTCCTGCCTTTGCACCGCCATATGACTTAACAAGTCCACCCATAGAAATGAAATCTGCACCTGCGCAATCAATGGAAACGAAGGGATTGTCGTAGCACTCCGCGATTACTTCTCCGATGCTTGTTTTACCGACACCGGGAGGACCTACAAGCAGAATTTCAAAGTTTGCAGAGCCGGAATATTGCATGGCAATAATGTATTCTGCAATACGCTGTTTGAGTTCTGTCATACCATAGACGTGCTTATCAAAGCACTCCATAATCTGTTCATATGTTTTTGTTTTGTGCTCATAAAGTTGAGTATCAATACCAAGTATATGAGATATTTGATTGATGATATCTCGTTTGTCAGCATCTCGTATGCAATCATCCAACTCACCAAACAACAAGTCGAGTTTTGCTCTGACGTCAGGTGAGTATGTCTTTCTGCACTTTTCAAATAAAAGCTTTAAGGAACCGATATTCTTTATAGGAGTATATCCTGTTTCCTGCTTAGTCACTTTCTGTTCAGGACGATTATATTGAGTAATAAAAAACTGTTTTTGTGCAGGTGACAACTTGTCGTATGACAAAAGCTGATGCTTAACTTCTTCTTGGTCATGAGTGTCTTTACAAAACACTTCATATGTAGCGTCATCAACAGCATAAACAAGTTCAAGAGGAACTGATGTTTGGGCTTCATCATTGCAGTAATGTGGCTGACGATATCTTATTCCAACATTTAATTCCGATGAATCATTAATATTGACAATCGGCGCATTCGTTGAATTGCTGAGAATGCAATCAGTTTCTTCAAATACAATTTCTTTATTATCAAGAAACTGTGGTACAAGTGATGAATCAAGACGAATAATCTTAAACTCGTTTACACATCCCTTGCGAAGAGTAGCTATTTTTTCAATAACATCTTTTTTTCTGAGTTTTGTCTTTGGCTTGACAAGGTAAACCGGCAACTTTGAGTCCATTTTTATTATATTGAAAAGGTCCTCAGATTCTGTTGTCTTTCTAGGATTATCCTTGAAAAGCTCATCGTAATCAGGTGACAAGTTGTCATCAATTTCAAATTCACCTGAAAAAGAGATATCGGAATTTTTACTCATTGTATTTCCTCCTTAATTTAAAATCTTTGATAATTTATTAATCAACATAAAATTGCTTCATATCATCAAGTCGTAAGAGCATCGGTGCAAAATCTGTCCCCATACCTGCGCCTGTATCGATATCAATCCATGTCTCTGTAAAAACGGCACGCCCTTTGTATTTTTCTCCAAGGAAAATAGTAGGAGTGTGACCAAAGATAGTTGTTTTATCCCTATAATAGTCAAGATAAATATTAGGTCTTGTCCAGAGCAAATCAGTAATCGCATACTCTGACAATTTCTTCTCTGAACGGAAGTTTCCAAGCCCACCATGTACCAGCACAAAATCTCTTCCGTTAACCGTGAGCGTTTCATACAAAGGTGCTTCTCGAAGGTACTCAAGAATATAGTTGACTGCCACATCCGGCAAAACAGAAAGAGCTTCGTATGTAGGATGACCTGAATTTGAAACCCAGTTTGCGTAAAGGCTTCGTTCAGTACCGACAAGGTTATCTATATTTTTTGCTGTTTTACCAAATAAAAATGAACAGGCAAGGAGCATTGCCTCATGATTACCAAGAATAAGATAAACATTGGGTTGAACCATCATCCAACGAATGGTGCGGATACCATCAGAGCCCCTATCAATGACATCTCCCAATACATAGAGTTCATCATTTTTGGAAAAATTAACTTTTTTAAGTAAATCCATAAACTTTTCAAATGGATAGCCATGTAAATCCGATGTTACATATGTTGCCACTTTTCAAAACTCCTTTTTCAAGTACTTTTTGGGGAAAGCGTCATTTTTCAACCTTTTCCCTACAGTAAAAATACCACATTTCTCAAATAAAATAAATTGCTGAAGTGGACATCCTATGACAACCCAAGACAAAATTTTCCATATTACAGACAAATAGAAAAAGCGCTACGGATTTTGATTTTCCGTAACGCTTTTAAGTACATTATTTGCCTATTACACAATAAATATCTGAGTAGCGTGGATTAGACTCAATGAGTACCTCTAAAATATCAAGACCGATATCAGTTCTGACTCTGTTAATATCTCCGAGCCAATATCTGATGTCTTCATCTGTAAATTTATCAGGATGTTCAAGATAGTATTCACAGAATCTGCACATTGTCTGAATAACGTCTATATCTTTTGCAATAAGCGCATTGATACTCTGACCGTCATCCCAGTCATTCCACAAATTCAGATATTTATCCATACTGACCGAGCCGGGATATGAACCTGCAAACAAAACATTATGCATAGCCGTTCGCTCTAAATGGTCATAATATGGTCTGTTTTTCTCTTTTTCAGGACGACTTATATCACCTGTCTGTACTTCGGCAATATCGTGTATCATCAACATTTTAAGAATACTGTCTTTACAGTATCCCTTCTCATCACTTCCATCCGGCAAATAGAATGTGCCGATAAGGAAACAATCGTACATATGCTCAGCAATATTTTCGGAATGAGGAAGATTATATTTCTTCCATCCTGTACGCTTAACATCTGATGTTCGAATAAGTTGATTCATTATGTCTGAACGGCGATATGTAGCTAATTCATCCTTAGGCACACTATTAAGAATGTTATACATCCAGTTGAAATAAGAACAAACCTTTCTCATTTCTCTCAATGCTCCGCTTTCTACAATCCACTGTAAGTACTTCTTACATTTTTCAACATATGGAGAAATATCGAAAACCTTTATATCATCACGGTATTCCATTCTCGCCTGCATAAGATTACACAAGGTCATAATTTCAAGAATAGCTACACATTTTTGTGGATTATTTTTCTTTCTGCGCTTTTTATCAATAGAGATACAAAGTGCATCAAAAGTAGCTTCACCTTTGGTTAAATCGTCTTCGTAATCTAATAAGGAATGTTTAGCTGAGTATATCTTGTCAGAATAATATTCCAGATTGAAGCCTCTGTTCACAGAGTTTGCAATCTCATCATCCATTAAAGATTGGGTATAGTACAATAATACTTCCTTATCTTCATCGTGTATAAGACTTACGCAAATACTACGAATCAGAAAGGCTGCGTCACGCATATCTGCCAGATTATTGTAATTATCAGGTGAATAATTGTTTGTTTCTTCTTTAAGAAAATCCTTGAGAATTCTGGTTGCTCTTGAGATTCTTTTTGGATTTTCAAGGCGTCCCAACCAGAAAACAAGCTGACTCTTCTGATTAAGGTTAAGAAATTCATAGTATTTTTCACCGATTGTCATGACCTGTTGTTCAAAAGCATTGTTTCCCTTTAACATAGCCACGACAAATCTGGATATGTTCTTCTGAATAACCAAGCCAAAATATGACAGGTATTCTTCCTTTTGTTTTTCGCTGTTACGATTAATATCAAGAGCTGATAATTTCTTTGCAATATGCTTTGCAATAAGATAATCAAGCACACTTCTATGTGTACTTATGAGATACCAACGCAAATCGTAATATGGATTTGTATCGCTGTTATCCATATTTCCGAATTCAAATTCATATGCAATTTCGGCTGCAGATTCAATTGATTCATCCAAATCAAGCACAGAGGCACAAATTGAGTAGTACAATGTTGCAATATCAACTTTTTTATTGACAATTTCATCAAGATGATGGTTGAGCATGTTAACTAACCAGTATGCATCTATTGTAAGAAAATCAAGATGCACAAGACTATTGTAAATAATCTCTGGAGTAATATTTTCAGGTATTTCAATATGGAAGACATTAATACAATTCTTAATGAATTGAATGCTCAGATTTCGTCTGTTAAGATTCATTGAACGGAATCGTAAATATATGCCGAAATTTTCAGTGACAATAGGATGTGATTTATACTGATGCTCTTCATTGACTGTAAAGTCAGTATCAACACACAAAATCATCTTGAAGCCCAACTTATCAATCATCTTACTCATTGAGTAATAAAGTGATGCTTCTCGACAGAAGAAATCCTGAAGTCCATCAAGGATAAGAAGTGGCTTTCTGTGTGTTTCTTTCACGTAAATGCTTTCCACAATCTTCAAATCCTTACGGAACTCTTCAAGGAATTGCTCTTCGCCTACCTCTTTATTGACTTCGGCAAGTTTCTCGTATGATGCTAGGTCAATATAGAAAGGAATAATTTCAGGGTTATTTTTAGCGATAGCAAGATAGAGATATTGAGTAACACGATTCTTATAAGAGCCTAAAGGACCCTCAATTTTCAGAATCTCATCTGTATTCTTTGTCAATATGTCTTCAACGGCATATTTATAAACTGTTGTAAACCAGTTCTCGTCACTTGAAATTTTTCGGTTTTCATCAAAGAAGTTGTAATCGAGAATTCCATCGAAAACAACTGATACACGAGCCATTTCTTCAACGATTTTTTCACCTGTTTCATTTACCATTTCGCGTGGACCTTTAGTGAAAAACTTACTTGAAAAAGTCAAAGAAGACATCTGTGTGTTTGGGGTTGATTCAGATTTTGATAATGTTTTCTTCTCATTTAAAACATCATCATTTTTTACCGAATTCTTATTATTCTTGTCAATATGAAGTAAACTGACAATATAATCGTGGAACAAATCAACATCAAATGTTTCTTCACATCCGTTAATTTTATCCTCATATTTTCTCCATTCTTCAGGGAAAATATTGTTATCCTTAAGGCGCATATATAACTTTCTCGCAAAGATGATTTTTTTCTCTTTACGACTATACAGCTCGCCAATAACATAAAGATAAAAATCGGCAGGTGTTGTTCCGCGTGGAATATTGCCTCGCATAGGAGTTGTATGAGATTTTCTCAAAGCAGATGATATATCCTTATCAAGATTATAGGCTTCACTTATTTCCTTATACGAAATATTATCGTTTAATATGATATCAATCATATGTTGAAAATAATTCTTTGTGCTGTCAAAATTCACTCAAAAACAACTCCCTTCAATTTAAAAAACAATTTATAAATTCATAAAAACTCTGTAAGAATAGCCCAATGAAATGCGTTATGGGTGACTTCCACCTATTAAATTATATTCCATAATTTGTAAATAGTCAAGAGAATAATTAGAAAATTTTGTAAATTTGTTGTTTTATTGTTATTTTCATATTTATTATTCGATTTTAGTTGTTTTTTGTCTTAAAGTCATTATAAGCGTTGTACAATCTGCACCTATGCGACAGGGCAATCGCAAACAGACGATTTTGACATTGTTTACTCCCCTTCTTCAGATATCAAGCTTATACTGTTTTCTCCATATCAGTTTTGTAATGGCAGCAAACCCTATCTGTTCCAAACTGAACAATGTATAGAAAACCATTATGTACCAAGAGATATTTCCAAGGGCAAAACCATAGTCAAAAACATCTTCTGAAACCATATAATAAATTGCAAAAAGATTAACCGGCAGACTTGCAAATGTGACCATAACAAACATCCAGAGGTTTTCTCTCTTTTTGAAAAGTGGTGTAAATGCCACAATGAAAAATAACGAAATCACACAAAGGATTAACATCTCTAAAGATTCTTTTGAAATTGAAAGGCAAGAAAAAATCATAGGTATCAATGCAAAAGACATCTGAATTCCTTTAATAATATTTTTTATACAAACCATGCAACCACTCCTAAAATATTTGAGAATATAAACAGAGGCAAACCAACCAGCTGCATTGTTCTGATAGTATAACAAACTGCTATTGTTGCCACTCCTGAAGCGCCTTTATTCAAGAGTCTTTTTCTGTATAAGCGATGTCTTACTACTCTTTTGATTTTCTCATTAAGCAGGTCAATTCCTGTCAGTTGTGAAAACACATGTGCACCGTCAAGACAAGTTACTATTGCCATATTAAAAATGCCCATTACAATATTGCATATTGCGGCAGAAAAGCACATTGAACCTAATACATCAGGGATTGCTGAAAGCATAAAAAACACACCGGCAACAAACATATTCATCTCTACACCTGCAGCAGACACCTGTGCTCTGTGCAATTTGTTTTTTATAGGTGAATCGTCATTCATAACATACGCCACAGGCATAAAACAATGAACACCTACACCTAATTCAAAAACTCTGCCACCATATCCCAAACACGCAAACATATGGCCAAGCTCGTGCATAACCATACCCACAACAGTGCCAAGCACAATTCCATGAATAAAATAATCCATATCAACGCTACAGATATAATCAGTGGCAAAGAAAAAAGAGATACACAAAAATGGAAACCAGCTTATAAGCAGTGCCAGATTAATTAAATATGACACAAGTCGCATTTTAGGGGTAACCTTTGGTTGCCATAATGTAAGATATATTCCTATAAGTGAAGTATATACTCTTCGGTTTCGCAACAATTCCAGTTCGTCAAGGTGTAACAGCATCTCCGCAACTTGTCTGCGAGTCCATCTCGAATCAACTTTATAAGGGTCTGCATGTCCATCAAGGTGTCTTGCAAACCTTACTGTTTCAGCATCAAGGATATGTGTTTCCTGATTTTGCAAATCTATAGCACGATATCTGTATTCATTAATTTTTTCAAATTTCACCCATCTCACGAGTGTGTCTTTTTTCATTTTCTTTGCCTCCTTTATTAATCTTCAATCTTTGTTGTAATATGAACAGTCGTTCCCCATGGCGGTTCAACAGTACTGTCAATAACAACCCATATTACAGGAATATTCATTGCCACATTTTCCTGTGGGAATGACGCATAGCCATCTGTCGCAATAATTATAGCGACAGGCTCAAAGTCGTCTTTCATACTTTCAAGCTTTTCAAAAATCGCCTTAAAACTTGTACCACCACCGCCAACTGGTGATATATTTTTTAATTCTTCAACCGTTTCAAAGGAAATCGGGTCAGAAACATCAGAATCAAAAAAAGATAAACTACCTGACAGATTACCGATTTGTTCCATCGCCATCTGTACTTCATAAAGTGCCTGTCCTACTCCTGCTACAGAAACTGAGCCACTTGTATCAACTACAAACCAAAGATTTTCCGCTTTGTACCCATCAACATTTTCTGAAAAAGAGGGTAAAATGTATTCCGACTGAAATCTTCGGTCGGGAATCGAAAACAAATAGTCACATCTGTCGTGCTGAATAAAATCGTGGAGTACGGTTTTCCAGTCAACCTTTTCAATACCAACAGCAAAATCTCCTGTTCTCGTTAAACGCCTCCAGAAGCCACTACCACAAGTAGCAACAGTATCACGGACAAATTTATCCCAACTATGGTCAAGCATATCATCAGCCTTAAGTTTTTCCCACACATCGTGGTTATCAAGAAGACCGTTTTCATAAATTTCATTCAACTTTTCCTGAGAATTTTTGAGAAGCTTACTATACACATATTCGGCAGTATATAGCCTTCCCTCCATGCCATTTGGAAGTCGGTGCATCACAGCACTGCCATCAATTGACAATTCTTCAAGTTGCAACTCCTCAAGAAGAAATGAGTTCACAACAATATCACAGGCAATGTTATATATTAACGGCAATTTACCTGCACCTCTTGTACAGTGCTTTAACACGCAATGCATAACCTCATGCATCATCACAAATCTAAGCTCTGTGTCTGACAGCTTATTTGCGAACTGCGGGTCAAATACAATTTTCTCCATATCGGTATATGCTGTACCACATTCTTCAAAAGTAATATTAAGATGCATAAGAAGTCTTCCATAAAAAGGGTAACGGTCTATAATTTCTGACCTGAGTTTCACTAGTCTTGGTGCAAGATTTCTTATAATTGTCTGTTCCATTTTTTCTCCCGAATTCATTAACCGTAAAGTCTGTTTTTATTGAGCCATTGTTGAAAACTATAGCATTTCATAAGTTTCTTGTTTACTGCTGCAATATTGTGAATATCCTTCACAAACATCATTACAAAATCATTCGGCAAACGCTGAACATAATTCCAAACATTTTCGATTTGTGTATTTGTCAACATTTCACAATCTTTCTTGATTCTTGCAACAATACCGGACACAAGAACAAATGCTGTATCGTGTCTTTGAGGATATTCTTTACACTTCCCGTTTATAATGTCGCTTATTTCAGGAAGTCTCAATGAGCCTTTGCAAAATCTGAGAAATTCTATAGCAGTGTCTCTTCCGACACAAGCAGAAATCAAATCGCAAGCAGTTTCAGGACTATTCTCAGTCATTTTAAGAATGTTGCTAACAAATTCCCATGAACGAGGAGTGCAATACGCAAGGTCGGATGTTTCAGGCTCGACACAGAGTCGTGTGTTATCCATTGCAAGATATCCAATAACCTTTTCGGATATTTCATTTTCAATGGCCCATTCTCTCCATGTAGCATAATCACTCTCAACATTAAAGTGCATAAGTCTGTTACAAAGTGCTTTAGGCATTTTATAGCTTACAGACTGGTCAGTCACTCTATTACCTGCAGCTATAACGATACAGTTATCGGGAAGAGTATGCTCACCGATTTTTCTGTCAAGACAAATCTGATATGCCGCAGCTTGAACAGATTGTGGTGCTGCTGATAATTCGTCAAGGAAAAGGATATTAACTGTGTTTTTATCCTCATCCATCTTGAAAATCTGTGGTTTAAGCCATACGGTAAATTGCTTATGTTCATCTGCAACAGGCACGCCGCGAAGGTCAACAGGTGAAAAAAGCAAAAGTCGTATATCTGTAACAACAACTCTCTTACCTGTTTCCTTTTCAAGTCTTTCGGCAAGCTGATAAACACCTTGCGACTTACCTATACCTGCTGCTCCCCACAAAAATGGTGTGGGAAGCTTTTTTAAATCCTGATGCATTCTTATTGCATTGGAATAAAGTGCAATTAATGAATCAACAACTTTGTTTACTGTAATATTAGGAATGTTGCATTTAAATGTATCTGTAATCATTTTTTACTCCTTATAAATTATCAGGATGCTTTCTTTTCCTGATTCGCCATTTCTTCAAGTAATGAATCGATTTCGACAAGTTTGTCCTTAATTTTTTCAATCTCATCAACATATGGATTGTCCTGCTCAAGGTCATATTTTGCTTCAACTGCTTGTTTTTCAAGTTCGACTATCTTGAATCTGTGCTCCTCTGCACGTTCATTAAGATGTTCAAGCAGATAGTCAATGGTCATACTACAGCCCCTGAGTTGCTTATCCAACTCCATTTCGCAATAGTACTTACCGCCATTCTGGCTTCTGATGACAACATATGAATAATCTCTTGACATATTGGCAGGAAGCATTATGTCAAAGCCCTGATATGTATCAAATTTTCGTTCTTCACTACGGAAGATATTATCCTGCAGTTCAGCAAGTATCTTTTTGCCGAACGACTTTCTCACATCATTGGGAACTTTCTGTTTTCTTGAGATATAGTCTTTGTAATCCTTTTCTGCTGTTTCCGCCAATTCTTCGTGCTTCTTCATTTTTTCAGGTATGCCTTCTAAAAGTCCACGAAGTGTCTGAATTTGCTTCTGTCTTGAACGACAAGCAAGTTTAGTGCGTTCAAGTGAAATTGAAACTTCAACTCTTTCCTTGATAAGCGGGTTACCGATTGCAAGAGCCTTAACCTCTGCATATGACAAAACTACATCAGCAATATCGTCCATACTTCTTGCAGTGGATGTACCGCTGAGGAATGAAGCTATGAATTTCTGTTTGTTTTCAAGAATCTGCCAGATATATGCATCAAAGGTATTTTCTGTAATATACCTGAAAATGAAAACCTCTTTACAGGTATTACCTTTACGAAGAATACGACCTTCTCTTTGTACCATATCAGCAGGTCGCCACGGCACTGACAAGTGATGAATAGCAATAAGGCGTTCCTGAACATTAACGCCTATACCTAATTTCTGTGTTGAACCTACAACCACTTTGATTTCGCCCTTGTTCATTTTTGCAAAAAGTTTACTTCTTGCTGCATCAGTTGTAGCATCGTGAACAAATGCAATTTCTTCTCGTTTCATACCAAGTTTTACAAGTTCATCAGCAAGGCAATCGTAAACATTGAATTTAGCCTTCGGTGTTCCTATATCACTGAATACAATCTGAGTTGTTTCCGGATACAAAAGATATGTTTTATATACCGTTCTTGCACAAGCAGCAATCTTTGTGTCTTCAGACAAATTAATAGGACCGTTATAATCAGTAAGTCTTACATCAAGAGCAGATAATCTGCCGTCCGTTATAATATTCAAAAGATTATCAACATCTCTTTTCACCTTACCTTTACGGACAAGTTCAGTACGCTCGGTTAATCCATCATTATAAGCCTTCTGTGCAGAGTTTCTTGCGACACAGATATCTGTATATCCGTTAAACTCAGGAAATCCCGTTTCATCCTCCTGAATGTGATGAAAGTCGCACACCTGAGAAAAAAGCGACATCAGCTCACCAAGATTGTGAAATGATGTGAATCTTACCATTGTTCTGAGATTATTACTGTTAGCATCAACATCACATTCAATAGTAAGCTCACGATGACCGAAGGTGTTAATCCAACGGTCAAAAGTATTAAGATTGTGGTATTTGAGCACTCCCGGTTGTAAATACATCTGGAATGCAAACAAGTCTGCCTGACTGTTTGTAAGTGGTGTTCCTGTTGCAAAAATCACACGGTCAACGCAATGTGCTTTTTCAAGCATTTCACGACATTTTTTGCTACCATTACTGCTGAAGCCCACCACATTGTCAGTATTACTTCTTGTGGGTATATTTTTATAATGATGAGCCTCGTCAACGACAAGTGTATTAATACCTAACTTTTCAAAAGGAAGCCACGCACAATCAGTCTCGTTTTCTATGTACTTATCGAGCTTTCGTTTAAGGATATTGATATTGCTGTCAATAAGATGTTTTTCATAAGTAGTCTGCGCATTTTCAAATGCGGTACGAAGTGTATGTATTTCACCTTGCATTTTATCCACATAATACTTTTTACTCATAACAACCATATCAAAGCTACTATAAGCCATATAGACAGCCACATAATCTTCATCATGAATTTTTTGAAGCACCTGATTACGATTATGAGGGGTAAAATCCTTAGGATAGACAACAAGGATTTTATCATCCTTATATAAAAGACGATGAGCATCGACAGTTGCCTGTAAAACATTGTTAGGCACCACAACGAGATTCTTTTCAGACATTCCCATTCGTTTTAACTCATGCACTGAGATAACCATTTCATATGTTTTACCTGCTCCCACATCGTGAGCTAACAACACATTGTTATTTGAAAGCAAAACACGTGCAATTGCATTTTTTTGATGCTGATAAGGTGCAATATCAGGATTGAGTCCGGGAAATTTCAGAAATGAGCCATCATATTTCGGGATAGCATATCCTACCATAGCCTCATTGTAATACTCCTCAAACTGTGCAATACGATTTTTGTTGCTATAAACCCAATCTTTGAAAGCATCAACAATTTTTTGCTGTTTTTCCTGAGCTTCAAGAGTCTTTTCCACATTAAGGACGGGGTCATAAATATAACGAGCTCTTGAATAATTAGGAATGTAATCATACACTTTAACCACTCTGCCATTAAGGGTATGTTCTATTATTTCTGCTGCTGTAATGTATTGTTTTGAGCAGTCATAATAATTCATTTTTCTTGTTTCACATACGCCATATGTTTTTGTGTTGAAAACTGAATTCTTATCCTCATCAGCAATGGCAACCTTATATCTTGCCAACTCCTTGTTATAAACAATAGTAGGTACTCGATTAAGACGAAGAAACTGATGCATAAACATCATATATTCCTCCACAGGAATCCATGAGGCACCAAGTCCGATATGAATATCATCAATATTGACAAAATCAGGCAACGCATTACTTAAAACACGGATATTGCTTTCAAAAACGCCCTTAAACTTTTTATTCATTGCTATTGCCTTTTTAAGCTTCTTTTTTACATTACCGCTGATATAACATGATAAAACAACCCAGCCTTTTGTTATATCATAAGGCTCATTGTCTTCAAAAAAATCGGGGTCCTGGAAAATAACATCCTTAAGTTCAACAACTACAGTTTCAATAGGCAAACCTGTCTTTTCTGCAATATAACTTACATTAACATAATTGAATTTGTTCAATGAGTTTACAAAAGCCTCATCAACATCCTTAATACCCAGTCTGTCATTTTCATCAACAGACTCCATTTCCATCATATAGCTGAACAAATCAGTGTAGTTACCTTGTTCAATCATTGCTCCATCTCCTTTTCTATAAATATAACTAAATTGATAGTGTAAATCAGCATAATAAACGACGAAAAATCGCACTTTTTGCCACTTTGTGATATAAAGATATACCACAGAAAATTGCGTTTTGCAATATGGGTAATTGACAAGAGAAAGACATAAAAAGACAGAGACTGGACAAACTCAGACAAGGTCAAAAAAACGCAAAAAATCCCCTTTTTTACTTAAAAAAGAGGATTGAACATATTCAATAACAAAGCAATAAAAAACGCCCTGAGAATCAACTCAAGGCGTTAAATTTTAGATTATATTAATAGTGCTTAGCACCACATTCACAATATTCATGACTTCCTAAATTGAAAAGCATTCTGAAGAAGTTTCCGAAGTTCCAGAAGAAGCCTACAATACCCTGAGAATGACATTTACAATCGCATTCTACTCCACAA
>JAZSDZ010000098.1:0-15597 GCA_045531435.1 Candidatus Fimenecus sp. | reverse complement strand
AAACCTTAACCGTCCAGAGTTGCAGAAACTACTTACGACAGTTAAAAGTGGTGACACCATATATATTCATGATTTCAGCAGATTATCGAGAAGCACAAGTGATCTACTCAAAACAGTTGAAGAGTTAAACAAAAAAGGTGTACATCTTGTATCGAATAAAGAGAACCTGGATACTTCTACTCCTACCGGAAAACTCATGCTGACAATGATTGCGGCTATAAATGAGTTTGAAAGAGCAAACTTACTCGAAAGACAAGCTGAAGGAATCTACGAAGCAAAAAAGCGTGGAGCCTACAAAAAGAAGGACATCGACATGGACCTATTCAATCAGCTGTGCAGAGATGTTGACAATGGATATATCACAGTTGTGACAGCTTGTGAAGAACTGAATATCACAAGGGTAACATGGTATAAAATGAGAAAAGCATCTTAGGTGTGTGTGTCGAAATTCAGAATCTCTCCTATCGGTTTAAACGCTGACAGGGGAGATTTTTCTCACAGCGATAGTTTGTATGGACAAAGAACAAAATCAATCGCACAAGTGGTGTATTTATGCCCCTACGAAATTTAAATCCCCCTACGCTTATAATAACGCACATTCAGACGGAATGTCTTAAACACAAAAATAAGCGCATCATGCGCTTGACTTAATCTATGAGAACACCATCGTTTCACATCTCCTTCTCATAGAATTTGATTAAATTGATTAAAAATTTGATTAAAACTGTATTACTGATTCTTCTCAAACGCCCTATTTATAAGGGTTTGAAGTGTGCGGGAGATGGGACTTGAAAAGCCAGATAATCTCTGAAACCCTTGTATTTACTTGGTTTTCCGCTATTTATGTCTGATTATTTGTGATTAAAAGTTATAACATTGCATCAGATAAGGTCTTTAATGCTTCAGATTTTGCCTTGTTGTTGAAAAGATAATACTGTTTTGATGTCTTTATATCCGTATGTCCGACCTGTTCTATGATTAGACTCTCAGGAACATTTGCATTTATCAACTTTGTTATATAGGTTTTTCTACATTTGTGCATCGGTCTTGGCTTTATATGAAGTGCTTCACAGGTCCTTTCAAGTTTCCTTGTAAATGACTGACCTATACAACGCTTGCCGTTAATTTCAAACAGATATTTGCCATTCGGATTCAGCCTTTTGATTTTCTCTACAAGTTCGACTGTTTCATTATCGATCAGAACAAATCTGTTTCCGGCTTCTGTCTTGGCATTATCTTTTATTTCCCTGGTGTATTTTCCCTTATCAACCTTGTATCTTGTTTCTGTCTTACAGACCTTTATCATATTATCCGATATATCTTCACTCAGTAAGCTGCACAACTCTCCGACTCTAAGTCCTGATCTTAAAGCTAATATAATTCCATAGCTGATAACATTAGGATTATGTTCTGATAAATGTTTACAAATCTGTTCGACTTCCCATTCTGTGAAAACATTATCTTCTGCCAACTGTTTTTTGTGACTAAACATTTTGCTGGATAATCTCAGTTCTGTAAAAAAGGTCCTTATCGCAATGTTTGAATATTTATGTTTATAAGCATATCCCCAAACTCCTATAACTATTGTCCTGAGTCCTCCGTATGCTTTACTTGTAAGATTATGTATTAGAATCTGATCCTTGATATGTTCTTCTAATTGTTCCTCAGAAATACTCTTTATCTTCTTGTATTTGATATCTTCAAAGTATTTCTTGAAATCTGCAACATATCGGTCTCTGGTTGACTCTGAAATCTCCCCATAGTGCATTTTATCGTCAATCCAGCGCTTAAACATTTCATTTATGCTTGGTTCATCCTTGTAATGCTCTATTATTATATCCTCAACCTCTTTCAGAGTCTTTTTAGCAATCTGTCTCCTTTCTCCATTTTCTAAGGGTATGTATGTGTACCAATACCCATTTGTTTTCCCTTGCCATATCCGACAGGGGTGTTTTTTCAAAATCTCTTTTCTGTTTGCCATTTCAAATTGTTGTGAAACGATGGTAAGGTCAATCATACCATTGTCAATAGCAAACTTCAAGAGTTCGTTATCCGATATTTGATTGTCCATACCATCATCACCACCTATCTTTTGATTATCTTTTGAAATCACAAGATAAATTAAAAGTTATCGTCATCCTCGGTATCATTTTTAATATCATCCCAATGACTTTTTAATAGTTTTTCAAACTCAGGAAATGTATCGACCTGTTCTTTTAGTGCTTCTAATGAGTTGATTTCTTTCCGCCTGAATCCTGTATGGAAGACTTCTTCCCCTTCCGGATTATAAATAGACATACTTGATTTCCCATATAGCACACCACTATATCCATTTTCACTTTTATATTTTTTTATCTGGCTCATTCCAATACCCTCACAAATCCTTTGCCAACAAGTTCCAGCGCTCTCACATACTTCATTTTTCGTCTGTCACCTATCTTTAAGGTTTCATCCAACTGTAAATCTCTGTACTCGACAGTCACTTCTACCATGATTTCCTTTTTAGGCTTGTATTCATGCTTTGGTGTGCTATCACCTAATAATTTACGCCATTGCTTAATTATTGACGCATTATCGTGTTTGTAATCAAACTTAGGTATCTTCAGTAGTTTTCTGACATCAAAACCATCTACCTCATATGGCACGATATAGCCATTCTGACCGTCTACAATCCCCATATCAGCGTTCTGTGCAAGTGGTGTGACAATTACAGGGGTCTTGCATTCAAGGCTCTCTAAAAGACTATATGAAAACGCTTCTGAACCACTAAGCTGCACAAGATAGTCAGCTTTTGCAATATATGGTTTAATATTCATGCTTAAGCCACAGTAGTGCATATGCTCCGGTTCATTCTTCATAGGTCTGTTTCCGAAGTATAACCACATATAACTGATACCGGCATTATCCAAAAGCCTTGCAAACTTTATACAACGCTGATCGTTGCCCTGTTTGTCTTCCGCTCCTACTCTCAAAGCAGATATCAGCAACAATGCCTTGTGTGTCTTGGAACCATCCGTAAGGTTATGAATCACTTGACCATCATTTTTAAAACTGTCCTTACTTGCCTGGGACACATTGACCGTGAAGTCTCTGCCTTGCGGTATAGTCCAATTATTCTGCTTCAGACAATGCACCATCTGAACCGACTGTCTAAAGGTTATATTCCGTGGTATCTGCTCTCCTATGGAATTAACTATAAGTGTGTCACAGACTATCGGTGTTGCCGGATTATTCCTTATGACAGGGCAGATTTCTGCAAGCCTTGCAAGCTGTTCATTTGATATTGAGTCATACAAAACTGTTATGTCATAATATTTGGACATCTGTTTACAGAATGAATATATAAAAGTCTCTATGCCACCTATGACATCAATCTGAGAACGATATACTACGACTTGCGTGTGCATAGTCTTTGGAACCAATGATATATACCTGTTAGGTTCTCCCCTACGCTCCATCGCCCTTATTCCTTTTGGTGGACATTGAATCTGACAATACTTTGCAAGTTCCGGAATCTCATTCTTTTCTGTCAGCAAAAAAACCTCATTCGTTTCGTCTTCCTTTCGGATTTCCTCAATCAGATAATCCATATCCTTTGTCACACGCTTAAAGTAATAGGCTATACGCTTTGTCTCACGATCATCGTTAAGGAATCTCTTTGAGTTGCTGTTTGGTGTCTCCGTCCTGTAAAAATACACAAACTCCGTAATGCAGATATGCTTTGAATGCCTTATGTCAAGATGCCTTGTAAAGTCTTCATCCTCGGATGCATCCTTCTTCTCAGGAAATCTTGTATCGCCTATATATGTCCTTTTAAACACCCTTGTACAAGCACTTGGATTCGACAGACTGTCATTATCTGAGTAAAGCCTAAAGATAAATCTGTCATCTTCCAAAGACTTCCAGGATAAATCTATGTAGTCAAAATCCTTAGTCTTTAATGCATTAAGTATAAGTTCGATAGCATCATCAGATATAAGGTCATCAGCATCTACAAACCATATCAGTTCGCCTTTTGCCATTTCAAGACCTTTGTTTCTTGCCTTGCTAATGCCACCATTTTTCTGTCTGATTATCTTCAGCCACTCATACTCAGCCTTTACAGGAACCTTGCTCCCATCGTCTATTAGGATCACTTCTACTTCATCCGTAATCTGAGGGTGTATGTGTTCCAACAACTCATATATATAAGGCTCTGCGTTGTAACAGGGGATGATTATTGACAATTTGACATCACTCATTATCTTCTTCCTCCTGTTTTTCAAGGTTAAGTTTGTTTCTCAGTTCCGTGTTTATGATATCCTTTTCGGTTTCATTACTTATAAATTTATAATCCGGCACGAATGGAACTCCTATCAGGAGCAGATTATCTTCTGCATAACTCATGCCTACGACCATTTCATCCAATTCACTCTTGCTATGTGGTCTGTCATACTCATATTCAGCTTCAAGCCACATGACACCATAGTGACCGTCTAAATCAAGATGCCCTGATACTCGCGAAACGCAAGCATACACTTTTACTTCGTATGTGACCAAAAATGTCATCGAAAAGACATCATAATCCGTTTGGTCAAGACTCATTTCCTTTTCCCATTTCCATCCGTTATGTGTAAATCTATTCCATGAATAGCCATGAAAATTCTCTTCTCTAAACATAATCAAACAACTCTCCATATTCATTAAAAAACCATGTTTCAAAGTCTACATATTGTTTTACCCGGTTAAAATTATCTTCCATAGCACTTTTTGCTATTTTTGAATCATAGATGTATCTAAGCATCTCGGGATACTCCACAACCTCGATTATATCTTCTACGCTGTGACAATGTATGATGCCCTGACCATTAAATAGTTCGTCTATTTTTTTTGCTCCGTAGTAGATAGGAATTGTCCTATTAGCAAAACAGTTACATATTTTTTCCGTAAACCAATAGTCATCTATGTAGTTCTCAAATGCTATCGAAAACTTATACTCTGCATATATTTGAAATGTGTTTTTAAAAAGTCCACCATCAACAGTCCCCATAACATCTACATTTGGATTGCTTTTCAGTTTTCTCGCTAACTCTTTTCTTGCTATATGCAACTCACAAAGTTCTTTATTACTGGATACCATCGAAACAAGTTTTGTCTTTTTGACATTTGAAAAACAACTATAATTAGCATTCCCCACGCCCCACAAAATCAGTTTTGCATTGTCGCATATATTCAGCAGCTTACTGTCATGTGTAAATATATATCTAAACTTATTCCAATTTTTCTCAACATACTCATATGCTTTAAGGCATATGCTTCTTGGTTCTATTAGTAATGCACAACTACCTTCGGTTGATTCTCTAACAAAATTATCATTGTACATATCAATGCAAGGTTCAAAAGGCAAAGGCTTGTGATTTGGAAAATGATCGTAATAACTAATCAAGTTGATGTTCATTTATTCCTCACTTTCCTTAAACCTTTTACCGCAGAAAGGACAATAATTAGGTATTTCATTCTCGTACCATTCTCCACTATCAATTAAGTCCTCAATGCCCTTCCCACAAGCAGAACATTTATCATCTACCCATTCTGCACTTTTCTCTATTCTTTCTAATGCCTTGATTGCAAGCGTTTCATCATCAACATCACAATGTTCACAATGTGGGCAGTATGCACATTTTTCTTTTATACATGAAGATGTTTCTAATGCTTTGATTGCCATATCTATTGCTTGTCCTAAATATCCGTCTTTAGTGTTTGGCTTTTTAATCGCACCTTTTAATATCTTAATTGCTTCTTCATTCGTCATTCACTCTCACTCCCCTTTCCTGTGGCACAACCCCATTGATTCGCCATCGCTTTTGCTCTTCCTGTAAATGTCTTTGCTCGGTTTTTCTGTCGCTCCTTGCCACCTCGATTGAACCAATTCCCCGCTACTTTGCTCGATTGTCGCTCTTCACAGATTTCTGTCGGCAACAACTGTGGCAATCCTTTCAGCCATAAACAAGTTTTTTTCTGAAAGGGATGTCCAAACATCCAAGGTTGTATAATTTGATCATATTTCGGCAAGCAATAAACTGTTGATGGCACAGGATTTTCTATTGCTATCCGTTCACAATCAGCATATAAAAACCGCAAGAAAAAGTGTGTTGCCTCTATACCCTTCCGAAGTCGCTGCTCGTTTAAAATACCATTTCCACCTTGATATAAGAACCTTGCACCTGCATTGCTAATATATGTACATGGTGGGTGTGCAATAATTAAATCCCACTTGCCTATAATTTTATGTTCTTTAAAATCGCATATAATAAATTTACAGTTGCCGTTTAATAATGGTAAAACATCACCTTTAATATGCCATTCTGGATGACCACCAGAGCACTCTTGTATATCACAGCTATATGCTTCGTGTCCTTTCTCTCTGAAAGCCTTACAGACTTCTTGACTTTCTTCGCAAGCAACTAATACTGTCATTCTCCCACCTCCTCAGCTTCTATGATTGCATCAGCATCATCAATCACATCTGCTATCTCATACATCATCATTGTGCTATAAGAATGTGTTTGTTGCTCTGCTGTTTCATTTCCGTACTTTGTGGCATCTTTTACACCAAATCGCCTTATTAACTCATTTCTGTCTACTAAATCCCCATGTCCCTTAGGAAGTGGTGTGCCGTTTTTAATTGCGTGTAACATACATTCTTTGCTTGCTACATCTGCAAAAACTGTTTCATCAGATTTTGTTATCCATCTATACTCTTCCTCTGGTATATCAATTACTAATTTCATCAGCTACCTCCCATTTGTTAACCACGGAATTGCCCATGATGGTACATCAGTAATAGGCATATCTCCATATTCAACTATCACCCATATTTTAAGAACAATACATACGATTATGGCAATAATAAATAAAACCATAAGCCCAATATAAAGTACAGCTCCCCAATCAATTTTAGGTTTCTTCATCATCATTTACCTCCTTTCAATCGGAATAGGATAGCCATCTGGTAAAGCATTTATCAGATTTGATAATGCTGTCAATCCAACCTTTTGTGCTGATACAAAGGCATTATTTTGACAAGTATTTAATTCCTGCATCTGACTACTTATGTTTTTCTGTATTTCACTTCTAAATATTGGTGTGAGTGGTTTATATTCATTCATCAGCTTTTACCTCCATCAAATCACATAAATCAGCCACTCTTACAACTCTCATATATCTAAATGTGTTAAATGGATTAGTAACCTCAAATGATTTATTATCTATAAGATTCTCCAGAGCCGATTTTTCAATAAAGTTCTTCTTAATATCTTGCACTGCATTATCAACCGCATTATCAATTAACTCCTTATTGATTTTTATTTCCATCAGCGTTTACCTCCTCCTTATCTACTTCTATTAAAGGACAAAAATCATTTCTTTTGTTTTTAAAATCTCCATACATTTCTATATTTCCATATTTGCAGATAAAGTGTATTGTGCCATTTGTATCGAGATAAAAATGAAACAAAGGACATTTACTACAACATTCTGGCATCTCCATATCTTTAATTGCTACCATATCTATTCCTCGCTTTCTTTCATATCTGCTTCTATGATTGTTGGTGCAAGCCTTACTTGACTTTCAGAATATGCGGAAAACCCATCGTAATAATCACTCCAATCACAATCCAATTCAAGACTATCTCTATCAATCAATCTCCCATGTCCTTTAGGGAGTGGTGTGCCTTTACGAATTGCCTTCGCCATGTCTACTGCATCATCGTAGTTATCTACACCATTATCAAAAAGTCGTGTATAAAGGTTATCATCAATATCAATCACTATCTTCATCAGCGTTTACCTCCATATAGTCTGTGCCATAATGAACACAATCATAATTCCCACATCTGACCTCTTCTGTGCCATAGCTTGTCACTTGCTCATAATATGGACAGTTAGGGCAATCTTTGCATTTATATCCTTCATTCATCAGCATCTACCACCTCAAACACGCAACACCACCTGACACACATCCCATTCTCTTTGTACTTGCAAGCATCACACGGTCTGTCGGTTAGGCTGTTCAGCTTCTCAAATGCTATTATTGCTTTTTTAATCACGCTTTCCTTCTCCGATATCGGATACTTTGCTGATTCCTTTGGAAATGGTAGGTCTTCAAGTATCTTTATCAATCTTTCGTTTTTCATGCTTAATCTCCTTATTGATTGTCTAACCACACTATTGTCCATGACGGAACTTCCGTAATAGGTTTATCTCCATATTCACACACTACCCATATTTTTATTGCCATACAGATTACAAGCACAATTATTGAAAGTATCGCCAAAATTGTAAGCCCTATTCCTCCGTAATCAGGTTTATTATTTTTCATATCAGTCTCCCCTTTCGATATTTCCTCTTACTTTGAAAACTTCTTCTCTTATCTCTTTTCGTAATCTTTCAGCAAGTTCACGATCTATTTCATGATAACCGTCATTCTCTATGATGTATGTCAGTCCAGTTGTAACTAACAACGAATCTGCTATTGATAGATTTACTTTTATCGGCTTTCTGTCACTCATAACTCGGCTCCTCATATATCGGTATCTTGATTCTGAATTTCTTTTTTCGCTTAATATATTTCCAACTCCATACCTTTTTGTGTGCAATTCCTAACCTTAATGCCTGAGAATGGCTGCTAACAAATATATCTAAATGTTTCCCACGCATCCCACCGGTGTCTTCTGCCACATAGGTCCATCTGTTTCCAACCTTTAACCTTGTCCGATATGGAATCACCCTTGGATTAACAGCTACAGTCCGGTTTACTGTTGCCTTACGGCCTATGGATGTCTTGCCATTAGACTTCCCACAGCACCTTGCACATGGACAATAGTAGGATATTCTGAAAGTGCCTAAATATTTTTTCTGTCTGACCTTAACCTTCTTTGTAACCGTCCTTTTCTTGTAACCGATGATTTTCTGAGCAGAACACTCTTTTAGCAGATTTACTTCCTTGACTTCAATCTCCGGCTCTGCATCCATAAAAATTCTTTTTGGCACATTATTTATCGTTTCAGCTGACACTATATTGACTGAATATTGTTTAGGTTCATTTCTTTTGCTGAGTCCAATACAGACAGCTATCAGTACGATTGTTGCTATCAGTATTACTTTTTTCATTTCACACCTCATTCATTACGATTAAATCATCAATCTTACAGTCGAATATCTGCGAAAGCCTTACAAGGTTAGTCGTATTCGGCAGAACTCTTCCCTGTGTCCACGCATAGATGCTCGTTGTGGATCTCATTTCAAGCATCTGAGACAAAGTATAGGTGTCAAGTTTCTTTGTCTTCATCAGCTTTCGTATCTTCTCTCCTGTGGCTTCAACATTTATATCTGGGTATCTTGTCACTTCCATTGTTTACCTCTCCTTCCTCGTTAGTGATATAAATAAGTCATCCCCATTTCCCGTGACTCTCGACTTTGGTCTTAACGTTTCATTTGGCATCTTTAAAACATGAAAACGATCCACATCAGACAATCTGTCGATAATTCTGTTGTCCTTAAAAGGCAGACTGTTAATCTCATAATTGCTTGTAAATATCGTTATCTTGTTGTTCTGATACCTCGAATCAATAATCAGAAAGAACTTTTCATCCATCCACGTTTGTCCTGACCTTGCTCCTAAATCATCAACTATCAGAACCCTTAGTGAAACATAGTTGTCTATGATTTTCGACTCCGACTCATTCTTATCATTCCATGTTCTCTGTATTTCACTCAGGATTGTACTCGCACTTGTATATTTATTCCTGACACCTACCTCTATCAATTCATTACTGATAGTCGATGCAAGTCTTGATTTACCACTTCCCTTTGCATCTGAATAGATATACAGTCCCATGCCAGCCTTTTCCATCCTGTCAATATTGCTGACAAACCTTATGGAATCATTCTTTGCCATGACCGCAAGTTGTCTGGAATCAACTCTCGAATATATATCTGTCTTAAAATTATCAAAGTTTGCATCCTTATAAAGTCCCGGTATCGTTGCAAAACTCCTATTGTTTCTCATGGTCTGAGTCACGGACTTATTTACACATGAACACGGTTCATAATATTCATATATTCCTTCAATATCGTTAAGGTTTCTCTCGTTGCCGGATTCATCATAGACTCTTTTAATCAGTCCTATGTTGTTGCAATAACGACACACCGGCATCTTCTCCCCTGGATGCTCTTTGTAGAAATTAGACTTCTTGGTTTCCATGGCATCGAGTGCAGCATTCATGTCAGCCGCTGTTACTGTTTTCTTCATGCCATGCCCTCCTTGCTTCATAATCCCTTATCAGTTCTTCCGGCTGAACCATAGACTCCTCATACCATCCTAAACTCAGATTTTTAGGTCTGAGAATCGGTGTCACTCTGCTATAGTCAAGCCTATTTCCATCGAACCATTCTTTAGGGAATCCGAAGTATGGTGGTATATACTGTTCATCCAGGTCAAAAATCTTATGATCCGGTTCCTTTTTTATTGGTTCTTTAGGAAGATAATCAACGAATGGTGTATTGATACTTAAAAAGGTCTTTGCATCTTTGATATATCTTTCTTCTCTGTTTTCCTTTTCACATTCATTCATATAGTTATGACAAGCAGTTATTAGTTCTTCTTCAGAAAAACCATCTTTGAGACGCGCATTATAGCAATCATAAGCGCGTTTTTTATCACGCTTCTTCTTATATGCGCTCCAAAACTCTTCAAAGCGCACGCTATATATATTATCTTTATCTATATCTTTTTCTTTATCTATATCTTTATCTATACGGCTAACATTAGCTTTACTGTTAGTTTTACTGTTAGTTTTACTGTTAGTTTTACAAACAATTTTTTTCTGTTTTTCACGGTATTTTTGCATATAATCTCGCATATATTCTCTTTTGGATTCTATAGAATCTAAGTTTTGATGTTTCCCCCAATTAGGTATTGTTATCACATCATCAATAACTTCAATCATTCCAAACTTTTCAAAAGTTTCTATTGCAAGCCTGACAGTAGATTCTTTTCTGCGAAAGATTGTAGATAGCATCTTGTCAGTATAAGCAACCTTGTCATTAAGCATAAAAACACCGCTATTGTTTGTTTTTCCGGCTAAACAAAGAAGTTTAAACCAAATAACTATTATTGAGTCTGCTTCAGGAAGACTTTCAATCAACAATATTTTTTCATCATCAAAAATATCTGTTGTTATTTTTATCCACTTTACTTCAGCCATTTTTTGTTCCTCGCGATCTAAAAACTTATTCCCTTTCCTGTTCGATTCTTCTGAGTTGTCTATCCAGCTTATAGTTGATGCGTTCCTCAACTTCATTTGATACTCCGAAAATATATTCAAGTTGCTCAATCATAATTTTCACATCTGCAATTTCATCAGCAAGTTTGTCATAATTACTCGGTATACGCTTATATTTGCAGATTTCCTTTGTCAACTCGCTCATTTCTTCGATAGCCATGTAAAGCTGACTGTCATCACCGTAATAATTTGCTATGGTCTGGCAGACTTCAGTTTGATATGTTTTCATAAACAATCTCCATTTCTAAGTTACTTCCCAACCCTTGATAAAACCCACACTCCGTGATTTTAATTTCATACCCTTACAATTTATCGTCTAAAGGGTGTCATGTGATTCTTCGCCCATAGTTATTGTCCGTCTGTAGCGCAGAATGCATTTTATGTTCTTCCAAAACCACGATTTTTCATTTGTTCGAGTTGTTCTTCCGATAATTCCCTTTTTTTGGCTCTGAAGGTCAGCAGACTTTTGTCAGCCTTGTATGTTTTCCCAATTACTCTTCCACCGACAGTTTTATGAATATCTATTACTTCATAATCTCCATTGGCTACACGCTTATCCAACTTTGTTATCATCGTCCTGTCTGTGGTATAGATGGTCATATATTCATCAGACCACCCAAAATTGATGACAGTTTCCTGTTCTTCTAAGGGGATTCCCCTTGATTCTTCTCCCATTTCGTTATCCTCCTATTGTCTTTCCGTACTTCTCACGCTCAATTCTGTCTGTATCGATGGTTCCGTTATCTTCTGGCTGATTATATTCATTCAGAAAATCATCAAACTTCTCCATAGCTTGTTTCTGATATCTGTTTGGTGGATCATTTTTAGGTCTATAGTCCAGATGTTTTTCAAAAAGATGTGCAACTTCACGACTTGCATTTCGGTGTCCTTGTTTTAGTCCATCTCTATACCCTTTTTGTGGTCTAAACTCGTTTATTTTTTCTTTTCCCTTGCCTTGTCCTCCGGCTGTTTTGTTATATCTTGCCTGATATCCTTTTTTGGTGTATTGAAGTATCCAATGCTGTTCCATATCGTCAAGGTCTTTAGGTGAATAATGCTTAAAGTTCAGTTTCCATCCGTATGGATTCTGCTCAGAATACCATCCTCTCTTTTTAAGACTAAGGTCTATATGTTGATATCCGGTCATATGGCTTGCCATTCTTGTAAGCAATTTGACCGCCTGACCGATGTAGAAATAGTTGATTCCATCTTCATCAGTTCTTGTCAGAAAATAAATACCTGGACCATCATCCATCCTTGGACATATTTCTTTGATTTCATTTTTGTATTTCTGTTGAATTGCATATATCTGTCTATAGTTTTTATAAGTCATCCTTTATCTCCATTTCTTAAAATTGCTCCTATCAGCCTTTTTTGAGTTTTCAATCAGCATCTCATGATGTTTCTTGCAGACTTTGTAGCCTTCTTCCACAGGTTCATCACAGAATACGCATATTCTCATTTGGATTCGGTCTTGTTTTGATATGACCATTGGTTTTGTAAGAGCAACATTTGCTCTGCGTTTTTGTGAAATCAAGGCTCTTTTCCGTCTACAAGATTCACAATTAAGGTATTTGAAATCTGAAAGTGGTGTCCCACAAATGGTACACAGCTGATTCTCACGCCTAAAGTCACGCTGATTCTTGGCTTTGAGATTCTTTCGCTCTTTATACTCCGGATTGTCTTGCCTATACTTGATTTCATAGGTGTATTGTTTAGCAGAACATTCAAGACAATTCTTTTCGTCTCCAAACAACTTATTGATTCCACATCTCGGACAGATACCATGCTCAGAACAGTATTCCTTATCGTTTCTATATTTAATAGCTGAATATTTTTTGTGCTTATCCGCGCACTTTTTACAAGTAGTCTTGTCTCTCCGTGAACCTCTAAGCTGCGCACCACATTGAACACACCGATGTTCAGATTTCATTCGGTTGTAATAACGCTTTACTGGCATATGACTTTACTTAAATGGCAGATCGTCTAATACATCATCAGGAATTTCATCTACAAAATCATCCGGTGCAGATTCTGTGTGTGTGTCCTGAGACTGTTCGTTAGATGCTGACTGATTGCTGACAGGGGTAGATTCTTCATCAGATTTTCTAAGATATGGAAATTCAAAACCGTCCACAATCTTATCTTCGGTGTAAACTGTCTTACCCTCTTTGTTGGTATAACTTCCAGTCTGTATATGGTACTCAACCGTAATCCCTTTTCCTTTGCCAAAGAATCGGATTATATTTTCAGCTGTCTTGCCTAAAGATGTTACGAAAATAAAATCTGCACCGGCATTCTTGCCTTTTCTCTGGCAAGCGATTGAAAACTGTGCTTTTGCCATCGTGCTACCGTCTTTGCAGTTCACAGATGACTCTTTAATGTCACTTGATATAAAACCGCCTAAATATCCTTTGTTCATTTTTCTTCTCCTTTAAAATGGTATTTCCGATATATCTTCTACTGTGTTTTCTTTAGCGAACACGACTTCGATATACTCAGGAATATTTGATTTTATTTCTTTTAATGCCCTTTCCTTGTCCATCGTTGCACCTTTGCTCATATGAGTAAGGATGACTTTTCTAAGGTGTTTCTTGCAGTTCTGAATGATTCCTATAGTTGTCTGAAGTTCGCAATGCCCTAAAGTCTTGTGGACTATATTCGGTAAACTGTCATCAACTAAATCCGATATGTAGTTGCACTCAACTATCAGTACATTTATTCCTTGCTTTGATAAGTCATAAGGGCAAAACTCCAAGTCTATCAGAAAACATATCTTCTGTTCATCTACCGTGATTATGAATCCTCTGTTTTCAACTCCGTTATGTGGAACCGGAAACGACTCTATTTGAAAGTCTACTAACTTTATTTTTAATCGCTTCGCTCCAAATAAATAGGGCTGAAACACAGGTATACCCATCACCTTTAAGTGATTAGCTGACTTGGCATGATCGTTATGAGAATGACTTATGAGACACCCTTCTACATTCTCAATATCAAAATCCAATCCTTTCTTAATTTCCTTAATAGGAATACCAGCATCGAGTATCAGGTGTTTTCCGTTGTCTGATGTAAGGATGTAACTGTTGCCTGTACTTCCTGTGGCTAAACATTTAAGTAACACCCTTAATCACCCCCTTTGATACATTATTTCCTCTTCGTTTAATTCTTTGTGTCGTACTCTATAGCGTTCAATTTCGGATTCTTGATAATTTTTTATTGTGTTATAATTTCTCACGTAAACATCGTAGTTATAATATTTATTTCCTGTGCTTGAATATGTTTCCCATGACTTCACAACAACACCGATTAAGTCACCTTCAACAACTACTATATCTCCGAATAATAATTGTGGTTTATTCATAGTTTCTTATCACTCCTTTGTTCTGCTTCATATAAGTAACCGTGGTCGATATAGTTTTTCAGCACCCTATATTGCAAACTTTCAATCCATCCAACGTGCCTGACATATCCATTCGGACCACAATTTACCCAAAACATTCTCTGTCCGTTAAGTTTTGTGCTTATTTCATAATCGGATATACTTCTTATCCGTCTGCCACGTTTATACTTTCTCACCATTTAATTTCCTCCCACACAAAGGGCAATAGTTGATTCTGAACATCATGGATTCCTCTTCGTAACAAAAAAGTGCGTTTATTATCATGTATGGTTCTCTGTTTTGTTCCTTCGCTTCTTTTATGAATCTCTTATATCCCTCGCAAAATGCGCACTCACTCATACTTTCCTCTTCCTCATTTTCTCGATATTTTTAATGTTTGATTTTCTACTTCTATGTCGCGTTCATTTGCATATACCGTCCATAACATATAGAATGAACCCTTTTTAAAAGTGAAGTCATAACCTTCTGCTACATCGATGCACTTTAAATCTTTTACTCGTTTATAATCGATATATGCGCGTATACTTGTAGCACGATCTCCGTAAAGGTTTCTCATAAGAAAATCAACTCTTTTCTTCATTTCCTCTTCCTCATTTCTCTCAGAATTCCCTTCAGCGTCTTGCTGATTTCCTTAAGGTAGTAAGCATCCGGATTCAGCTTTTCACTAATCTGTGAACCTTCCTCTAACTGCTGATAAAACAAATTTACCGGCTTTTCTTCCTCTGGTGGTTTAACGTCAATCATCGGCATTCTCCTTCATAAATTCGTCAATTATTCGATTTAATTTGTTATGACATTCATCACAAAGATGTGTGCCATCCCTTATGCTAAAACTGTGAAAAGAGCAAGTCGGATCGTAGCCATGTCGTT
>JAZSDZ010000142.1:0-11379 GCA_045531435.1 Candidatus Fimenecus sp. | reverse complement strand
ATGGCAATTTTCGGCTCAACAAGTCCGTCATATCTTATTCTTCAATCCCTTGACCTTTGTAACAGATATATTCATGAGAAAATTAAAGAAGATTTATGCTTATGCAATCAGAAATGTAATGAAATTAAAGAGCTTATGAATGAAAAAGGTATTCGTAATGTTTCGTCAGAGCCAATGAAAATTACTGCAGATTTGCGTGGCGTTGATATTGATTTGTCTGATGTTGTCCGTGAATGTCAGTTGGAATATGAGTATTTTGACGATGACTTTGCTGTGTTTATGCTCACACCACAGAATTCACAGGAAGATTTTTATAAACTGAAAAAACTTTTTGAAGGTATTGGTGAAATAAAAAAATCCACCTCTGAGAATTTGGAATTCCCAAAAGCAGAAAGAGTTATGACAATCCGTCAGGCTGTTTTCTGTGAAAACGATGAAATTTTTGTTGATGATGCAACAGACAGAATCTGTGCAAGTCCTACTGTTTCTTGTCCTCCTGCAATTCCGATTGCAGTAAGTGGCGAAAAAATCACAAAAAAGCATATTGAATTATTTAAGAAATATAATATCCATAAAATTTCAGTTGTGAAATGAGCAGGTTGATTTTAGTATAAACGGAAAGAGAGGATTAAAGTGAAAATTTGTGTCAGTTGCAGAGAATATGACAGAGCGTCAACGGAGATAAAGAAAGCGATTATCAAGTCGGTTGAAATGCTTTACAGCCGAATCCGTAGTTATGAAGAACAGAATATTGAATTTAACCTGATTTATAATGACGACAAAATAAAGTACGACAAGCATGGCGATTTTTACACATTCAAATCCCATAAAAATCATCTTCAGATAAGAATTTTATATGCTTATATGATAATTGACGATGTTCCCACAATACTTGTGGCAGATTTTTTTCAGAAAAATAGAACATCTAAAGATTATATTTCCCAATTTGATGAATATAACAATATAAAACCCATAGATTTGTATATGACTGCCAAGGTAATATACTCAACTGATACATAAAGTGAATAGAGGGACATAAAATGATTGACAATGAAGAATTGTATTCTGAAGAGCTTGAAGCAAAGTTTGAAGAACTTTTTGAAATTATGGACAGAGCATTTGAAAACAAGAAAAACGAAGAGAGAATGTAAAAAAGCGCAGACCATATAAATTAATAGTAAATGTAAAAGGTGGGGATTTTCAATCTCCACCTTTTCAACTTTATCATTTTGCTTCTTTTAAAAGCTTCAGGATTTTTTCTCTTGGGAAAAGATATTTTTTATTGCAGAAATGACAACAAACTTCAGTCTGTTCGTCCTCTGCCATTTCACGAAGTCCTTCTTCACCGGCGCTGATAAGTGCTCTTGTAACTCTTTCCACACTACAATCGCATCTGTATTCCACATTCTGTGTGTCGAGAAGTTCCATTGTAAATTCAGAAAGTACAGTTTTACAGATTTCTTCAGGAGTAAGTCCTTCAGCGAGCATTGTTGTAACAGGCTTGATACCTTCAAGACTTTTTTCAACAAGTGAAATTGTGTCTTCACCTGCAGTAGGTAATAGCTGGATTAAAAATCCACCTGCTAAAAGTACATTTTCTGTCTGTGGGTCAACAAGCACACCCAATGCGCATACAGTCGGTGTTTGCTCACTTGTTGCATAATATGCTGTAATATCCTCTGCGATTTCACCTGAAATAATAGGTGTCTGTGCGCAGTATGGCTCTTTCATACCTAAATCCTTGATAACTGTCAGGAAACCGTCCTTGCCCACAGCACCTGAAACATCAAGCTTACCTTTGTTATTAAGCGGAAGATTGACTCTTGAATCACCAACATAGCCCTTGACCTGTCCCTTTGAGTTAGCAACTGCAACAACGGGAGATGCAGGACCGCCACCACTGATTTTAAGTGTTAGAGTATCTTTTTCACCCTTTAAAAGTACGCCCATCATAGAAGCGCCGGTAATAAGTCTGCCCAGAGCAGCGGAACATACCTTTGAGGTGTTGTGAATGCTTTGCATTTCTCTTACCATTTCTGTTGAATTGAGGGCAAGACAGAATAAAGTGCCGTCCTCTGAAATCATTCTTACAAGTTTGTTCATTTTAATTCATCCTTAAAAATAGTTTCAGTTTTTTTGACTATAAATGTTATTCTTTCGGTGGTGTCATCAACAGGCTTTTCGCTGTAATCATCAGATGTGCCTAAAAGTGTGAAACCACATTTTTTTATTATATCAGTAATACAGTTTATGTCATACGAATATTCAGAAAAGCTTTCGCTGTATCTTTCATATATTTCATCATCTTCGTTTTTTATGAAGAAATCAAGGTCAATGTCAGTACGCTTTGCTTTTTCTTCGTATGTGTTCTGCCATACGCAATAAACATCATCCATATCATAGACAAAGGTGTTGTTACCAAGAATTTCCTTGTGCTTATATGGTGTGTTCATATCGAAAATGAAAATTCCACCCATCTCCATAAAAAGAGAAACAAGAGAAATTGCTTTCTGAATTTTTGCAATAGAGTCAATATGATTTATGGTGTCAAGGCTTGAAACAGCACAGTTTATAGTGCCGTAAAGGTCAAGCTCTTCTGCATTCTGACAAAGGAAAAGGGCAGAGGAGTTTTCTTCGTATTTCTTTTCGTTGGCAACCATAAGCATATCTTCACTGGCATCAATGCCGATTACATCAAAGCCCTTTTGCTCCAACAAAAATGAAAGTGTGCCTGTGCCACAACCCAAGTCAAGCAAAAGCCCTCCGTCAACACCGTTTTCGTGTAACAGAGAGCAAATTTTATCAGCAATTCTTTCGTATTCGACATTTTCTGTCAGAATGTCATAGACTGATGAAAAAATACCGTAGCTCATTCTTCTACTCTTTCGAAAATCTTTTCATAACCGTCAGCGCCGTACTGAAGTGAACGATTAACACGGCTTATTGTAGCAGTTGAAGCACCTGTTGACTTAACAATTTCACTGTAAACCTTTTTGTCAGAAAGCATTTTTGCAACAACACAGCGTTGTGCCATTGAGTGAAATTCATTTACTGTGCAAAGGTCCTGAAAGAAATCGTAGCATTCCTTTTCATCCTTTAACTGCATAATACATTTAACAAGAAATTCTGTATTTTCATTTTTAAAATCAATTCCCATTTTGAACAAGCCTCCAATGTCATATTTCCTTTAATATTTTAACACATTAAAACTTGAAAGTAAAGTGTATTTTTGATTTGATTAAAAAATATGAAGCAAAATTCCCGGAACAACAGCACAAATATACATAATCCCCACTATTCTGATATTTTCCTTGAATTTCGATTTGTCACGGAAAAGTATAAGCATACCTGCACCTGCATTTGTGCAAAGACCTGCAATCAAAGAGCCGAAGCTGATTGTACCCTGAATGTAAAGCTGTGTAAGAAGGATTGACGATGCACAGTTAGGGATAAAACCGATAATTGCAGAAAGGAATGGCTGAAAAACTGACTCTGAAAGCAAAAGGTGAGAAAGCTTTTCAGTGCCGATAAGTGCAACAAAGATATTGATGATTATTGTGAATAAAAGCAAAAACCCCAAGACCTTTCCTGTGTGGATAAGTGCAGGGCGAAAAACTCCACCGTTTTCTTCACAACCACAGTGGTCGTGTTCACATAAATCGTGAGAATGATGATGGTGATGCTCCTTGTGTGACTTCTTTTCAATAAAATAGATAGCATATCCGAAAATCAATGCAATAATAATTTTAGTGACAATTAATTTAAAAATTTCCTGACTGCCATTGGGTGCAGTTGCAAGTAAAATCACGGCCTCGTCAGATGTGGATAGGAAAACTGCAACAAGAGTGCCAAGTGCGATTATGCCACTTGAATAAAGATTTGCACTCATAACGGAAAAACCGCATTGTGGAATACAGCCCAATAATGTGCCGATTAACGGACCTGCTGTCCCTGCACGGCTAAAAAGATGCTTCACCTTGTCTTGTGCCTTATGTTCAAGAAATTCAATAACAAGAAATGCAAGGAAAAGAAACGGTAATGTTTTAAGTGTGTCAAGTACTGAATCAAGTAGAATGTCAACAATCCCATCAAAGGAAAAGACAGGTGCGTGAATATGTGCGTGTAAAAATGGTGTCATACAGCCGTTTCCTCCCTGCAATTTTCACAAGTGCCGTAAAGGACAGTTTTTGCCCCGTCAAGAGTGAATTTATGGTCTTTGAAAATGTGACTTGAAAGCTTGTCGAGAAAATCACATTCCATATGAATAAGTGTGCCACAGGAAGAGCATTTCAGATGATAGTGGTTGTGACAATTTTCACTTTCAAGCTGATAGCAACAGGCGTCATTGTCACCTGAATAGAATTTTCTTACTCTTTTTTCATATACAAGTTTGTCAAGTTGACGATAAACTGTTGTTCTGCCGATTTTTTCACCACTGGAAACCAATGAAAAATATACATCTTCAGCGGAAAAATGCTTATGTGGATTTTTCTCTAAAAATTCAGATACTAATTTGCTTTGTTTTGTGTTATAACTCATAATAAAACCTTCCAACAAATGAATTTGAAATTCAATTTCAAATTATACAAAAGAAAATAAACTTTGTCAATGTTCAATAGCAAATATTTATTGACTGAAATGTCTTTTTTTTATATAATGAATAAAATATGTTCATAACGAAAGGGAATGACTATGAGTAAATCAGAAATTAAATTTATATGTGTTGTAATGGCAATTGCTATGTGTATCACAACACTTACTGCTTGTTCAATCGGCGGTAACGGTGGCGGCGGTACAGGTGGAGAAGGCGGCTCAACAGAAGATTACGAAATCGTTGTTGATAACACAGGTGCAAACACAGTAACAGCGTATAATACAGACGGTGCATATTCTCTTAACATTGATGCAGGTGACGAAATCCATGATATAAGTGACTTGCTTTTCGGTGCATTTTTTGAAGATATCAACTTCGGTGCTGACGGTGGAATTTATGCAGAAATGGTAGTTAACCGTTCATTTGAATATGACTATCATGCAGATAATGATGAGCTTTATCGTTGGACATCAGTAAATGGTGCAAAACTCAAGGTGGATTATCTTCCAAACCATTCACTTAACGAAAACAATCCTCATTATCTTATTGTAAACAATGGTACAGAAGGTGCTGCAGGTGTTGAAAATCACGGTTTCCTTGATGGAATGAGCATTAAAGATGGCGAAAAATACAATATGTCTTTCTATGCAAAGTCAAAGAGTGGCTACGAGGGTAATTTCTATGTAAATCTCACAGTTGACGGTAAGGTTGTTGCTAGTAGCACTATTCCTGCAACATCAAATGACTGGACAAAGTACGAAACAACTCTCACATCATCTGCAACTGCACACGAAAAAGTGACTTTACAGGTGCTTGTTGATAGTGGTGAAGTTTATTTCGATATGATTTCTCTTTTCCCTGAAAATACATATAAAAACAGAGAAAATGGCATGAGAGCTGATATGGCAAAATATCTTGAAGAGCTTCAGCCCAAATTCCTTCGTTTCCCAGGTGGTTGTATTATCGAAGGATATGACTATGCAACTGCATATAACTGGAAAGATTCAATCGGCACAGGCAAGAATGGTCTTCCTCTTGAATTCAATGGGAAATATGGCGACGTTGCCACAAGAAAACAAGGCACAAATCTTTGGACAAATATTGAAATACATGACGACAAGTTACCTTGCTTTATGACATATGGTTTAGGTTTCTTTGAATATTTCCAACTTGCTGAAGATATCGGTGCTATCGGTGTTCCGGTTCTCAATGCAGGTATTTACTGTCAGGCAAGAGGCAAAGGTCCACTTCCAATGGATAGCAGAGAGTTCAAGCAGTATGTTCAGGATATGCACGACCTTATTGAATTCTGTCGTGGTGACGAAAACACAACTTGGGGTAAAGTACGTATTGATTTGGGCAGAGAAGAACCATTTAAACTTAAATACATCTGTATCGGTAATGAGAACTGGGGACAGGGCTATTTTGAAAGATACTCTGCATTCTTAAAGTCATTCAATGAGGCAAAGGCAAAAAATCCTGAACTTTACGAAGGTCTTGAACTCATATATTCTTCGGGTATAGATGATGGTATCAGTGGTCAGGACTATCTTGCATCTTATGAGTATGCAAAGAGCGAACTTGACAAGATGGGCTCAACAGATGCATCTGATTTTGCAGCAGCAACAGACCATCACTATTATAATGACCCATCATGGTTCTATGAAAATGCTGACTACTATGATGAGGATAACTACAAGAGAGATGTAGCGCATATGACAGATACAATTTATGGTGGCGGACTCAAGGTTTTCGTCGGTGAATATGCGTCCTGGAGCAATACTCTCAATTCAGCACTTTCAGAGGCTGCATATATGACAGGTCTTGAAAGAAACGGTGATATTGTTGAAATGGCTGCCTATGCACCACTTTTCGGCAACCTTTCTGCAACACATTGGGCACCTGACCTTATCTGGTTCAATAATCATCAGGTAACAGGCTCAATCAACTATTATGTTCAGAAGCTTTTTGCAAGAAATCAGGGCTCAGCAGTCCTTAACCACACATTCACAGGTGCAGAAGCAGAAGAAAAGGTGCTTTCAGGTGCAGTAGGTGTTGGTACTTGGTACACATCAGCAAAGTTCGACAACCTTATCGTTACAGATAACGAAACAGGTGAAAAACTTGCACACGAAAAGTTCAATACTGCACTTGCAAAGCGTGACTGGAATTTTGCAACTGATGGTGAATGGAAAATTAAAAAAGGTGCTCTTGTAAACACAACAACTGCAATGAACTACTCAAATACAGGTAGCGTTGCATATTTCGGTGATACAAGCTGGGATAACTACACAATGACTGTTGAGGCAACAAAGCTTGACGGTGGCGAAGGCTTTATGATTCCTTTTGCTGTAAAGGATACAGACAACAACTATTTCTGGAATATCGGTGGTTGGGGCAATACAATTTCTGCACTCCAGAAAATTGAAGCAGGTGCAAAAACTGACAAGATTGTTGGCACAGTAAAGAACATTACAATCGAAACAGGCAAGACATATGAAATCAAGGTTGTTGTTGACGGTGCAAGAGTGCAGGGCTATATCGACGGTGAACTCTATGTTGACTACGATTTTGGTGTTAAGGCAACATCAAAGGCATATACAGTTGTAAGCAATGATGACAATGGTGATATCATTATCAAGCTTGTCAATGTAACTGAAAAAGCAACTCCTGTTGCAGTAAATATCGCAAATGCAAATATCGAAAGCACAGCAGTAATCAATCAGGTGGCGGGGGACTCACTCAAGAATGACAACATTCTCGGTGCAACAGAAGATTGTATTATGAAAGAGTTCACACTCGACGGATTCTCAAATCAGTTCAACTACACAATGCCTGCATATTCAGTAACATCAATCCGACTTAAAACCAAATAAATTGGAGATTATCGCAAAAAAAGAGTACAGAGTGTCAAAACTCTGTACTCAATTTTTTTAGTCATCCAATATTTCTTCAGATATTGCTTTTAAATCGTCATTACGGATTTTCTTTGTATAATCTGTTTCACCAAGCACCCAATCCCATTCAACTTTGAACCAGTCGATTTCCTTTGGTTTTTCACCATTTTGAAGTGCTTTTACATACTCGATAAATTTTTCCCAACGCATACGGTGGAATGAATTTATATGGTCACCTAACTGACGATGGGCGTAATCGTGAAGATTACCGTCATCACAAAGAAGTCTGCAATACCAGGTGGTGATAAGTGCCTTTGCATTAATCATATAAAGCTCTCGTGTGAAATCATCAAGCTTGTCCGTATATTTCTTGACAGGCTCAATATATGATGAATATGAAAAATCCTTGCTGTTAAGAAGCACTCTGTCGAGTGTGTCCATAAGTGATAACAGTTTTTCACCCTGCTCTATGCACTCTGAATAATTCTTGTTCTTGTATTCTGAAACAATTTTTCTGCAAAGTGGAGTCATTTTGTTGCAGATTGACTGTCTTAATAAATCAACGGCATCATAAATGTAGCATTCATTGTCCTTGAATTTATTGAAATTCTTTAAGAAAAGCTCAACAGCCTTGTCAAAATCGTCTGTGGAATATGGAATTTTGACAGTAGCACGAGCCGTAAACATTTTTGTTTCAGGGTCAAGAGGACGACGACAACCCATTGTTTCCGTTGCACCAAAGCTTAAAGGTCCGTTGTCACTGCCATAAGCAGTTTTAAGAAGAATTTCCATAGCCTCGTTAATATGCTCGTTTTCCTTGCCGTATCGACGAAGTGCGTATTTTTTTGTCCATTCCTCAACATTGTCAATGTCATCCCAGATTGTAGAGAAGAAAATTTCAGTAACAATCGGATTTACATTTGTGCTTTCAGCGGTAAGTGCAATTCCCTTGAAATTCTCCTTTTCTGATGCATTTTTAACCATAGCAGGTATTTTGTTAATATCGCCATAAATACCATGCCTGCCACCGAAGTTGTTAAGAAGTCCGCAAAGCACATTGCCGTATTTTGCAAGTCTGCTGAATTTGTTGGCATTATGATTTATTTTTTCTGTGTTAAGGTCAAGCATAATAATATGCTCGTCACGATAATCCTTAACGGATTTTGTGAAAAGATTGTTGGGATTCAATGCCCAGCATTGTACAATCCACTTTGCATCCTTATCAAATGACAGCATACTTTCCATAACATTTGTGTAGCTTTCCTTTGCTTTTTTCTTATCAAGTTTTCCACCTTCGTGACCGATATCACCTGCATAATAATGAGTTATATCACCGAAAACTTCCCTTTGACATTCATAGAAAAGCTTTGCATATTTCATATAATATGCACTGTCAGGACAGACTATAAGAGGTTGCTCAATGCCTTTCCATTTTCCTTGTTCAATAGTGGGCACATCTCTGTCCTTTCTCTTTATATCACGGGGAACCATTCCCGTATATGCCTGTAAAACAATATCCATACCGAGAACTTGCATTCTTCTGTGATTTCTTCGTGCCATCTGACACTTTTCATAGAAGAATTTGTCGTGAACAGGACCACCTATACCACACACATTTCCCATATAAAACCAAGCATAATATGACGGACCTGTGATAAAATTTTTAATTTCTCTGTGACGATATCCTAATTTTGTTAAAAATCGTCTGTAAACCTCTTCCATTCCAAGAATATCAAGGACTAAATTCACGCCATTCATAGCAAAGTAATCGATTTCCCTTTGCCATTGTTCATAAGTCCAGAATGCCATGGAATAGGAGTGTGTACAATAGTTGTACGAATATCTGTGCTTAAATGTAGTTGCACGGTCAATTTTATTCTTGACAGGCGGTAAGATTTCAGGAAGATTTACCTGATTTCCATATCTTGAAATATGACAGCTACAAACTTCTTTAAGATAATAGTTGAATGCAGATGCAAGTCCCACACCACTGTTTGATGTAAGAAGGATTTTCCCTTTAAGACTTGCAATTGAAAAGTAGTCCTCTTTGAGTCGTCGGTCAAGTCGCAAATCAAACTGTTCTATGTATTTTTTGCCGATAGTCCTGCCGATGATACCCTTTACATCATCAAAAATTTCCTCATCAGTAACGGGTTTAGCAAAATCGGTTTTGTCGAAATTCTGAGGCTCGTAAAAAACTGATTTTTTGTCAGGAAAATGACAGTCCTCACCAAGTACCTCAATATTGTTTATTGTAACCTTTGTACCACTGTAATATTTTACAAAAACACGAAGGTATCTTGTGATTTTCGGGCTCTTGCCTTTTTTGTGAAAATTGACACCGTCAAGACTTGAAAAAACAGTGTATTCAATGTCATCCTTTTCAGGTGTCACTACAACAACATCGTGTACGCTCATACATTTAGGAAAAGCAAGGTCTATAAAACAAGGATATGTATCAAATGAAAACATAGGTGTAGTCATTTTATTGGCTTCACCACTTGCGTTGAGTATTTCATAATTCAATAATTCCAAAATAATCACCTATAAGTAGAAAACTAATAAAAATATATCACAAAAAACACCAAAAGTCTATTAATAAAAAGAAACATTTTTGTGTATAAACAAACAAAATTTGAATGATGGAAAAAAATAGGGAAAAACTATTGAAAATAAAATACTTTTTTGTTACAATTTATAAGATTAAATGTGTCAATGCGGTTTGAGACATTTAAGTTAATATGTTAATAATTTTTTGGAGGTATAAAAATGAGCAAAAAGTTTGTTTACCTTTTCAAAGAGGGTAACGCATCAATGCGTGAACTCCTCGGTGGTAAAGGCGCTAACCTTGCAGAGATGACAAGTCTCGGTCTCCCAGTTCCTCAGGGCTTCACAGTTACAACAGAAGCTTGTACACAGTACTATGAGGATGGTAGAAAAATCAATGATGACATCCAGGCAGAAATCATGGAGTACATCGACAAGATGGAAGAAATCACTGGCAAAAAGTTCGGTGATAAGGAAAATCCACTCCTCGTTTCAGTTCGTTCAGGTGCTCGTGCATCAATGCCAGGTATGATGGATACAATCCTCAACCTTGGTCTTAATGAAGAAGTTGTTGAAGTTATGGCAGCAAAGTCAGGCAATGCTCGTTGGGCATGGGACTGCTACAGAAGATTTATTCAGATGTATTCTGACGTTGTTATGGAAGTTGGTAAGAAGTACTTTGAAGTTCTTATCGACGAAATGAAAGAAGCTCGTGGCGTTACTCAGGACGTTGACCTTACAGCTGAAGACCTTAAGGAACTTGCTGGTCAGTTCAAGGCTGAATACAAAGCAAAGATTGGTAACGACTTCCCATCAGACCCAAAAGAACAGCTTATGGGTGCTGTTGAAGCAGTTTTCCGTACATGGGACAACCCTCGTGCAAATGTTTACCGTCGTGACAACGATATCCCTTATTCATGGGGTACAGCTGTTAACGTTCAGATGATGGCTTTCGGTAACATGGGTGATGACTGTGGTACTGGTGTTGCATTTACTCGTGACCCTGCTACAGGTGACAAGGGCCTTATGGGTGAATTCCTTGTAAACGCTCAGGGTGAAGACGTTGTTGCTGGTGTTAGAACTCCAATGCCAATCGCACAGATGGCTGAAAAGTTCCCAGAAGCATACGCTGAATTCGTTAAGGTTTGTGGTATTCTTGAAGACCACTACAGAGATATGCAGGATATGGAATTTACTGTTGAAGACGGTAAGCTTTATATGCTTCAGACAAGAAATGGTAAGAGAACAGCTCAGGCAGCTCTTAAGATTGCATGTGACCTTGTTGACGAGGGCATGAGAACAGAAGAAGAGGCTGTTGAGATGATCGATCCCAGAAATCTT
>JAZSDZ010000091.1:0-8852 GCA_045531435.1 Candidatus Fimenecus sp. | reverse complement strand
AAAAGCTTTAATTATTACACAAAAACTCAATTTAGAAAGATAAATCCGCAGTTAGAGTATTTTTGTGATTACACCATTATCAAAGTCTAAATTTCTCCAATATTTATTATCAATACTTTGATTTGTTATTATTGAAAAAATAATTTTTAATGTCTGGTTGTGAGAACAAATCAAACAATTGGAGTTCTTACTTTTTTCTAAAATGTCGGTTACTAAATCGAAAACTCGATTTTTAACATTGCTTAAAGATTCTATACCAGGTATTTGCGCATTAACATCTAATCTGTTTTCATAAAAGCATTGAGGATAAAGTCTTTTGGCAGAGTCTTTATTCATACCTTCCAATTCACCCAATCGTCTTTCCAATAAATTGTTTGTATAAACAATTTCAGCATTTTCTATTAAATGTAACGGAATCAATCTAATTGTTTCTATACATCTTTTTGATGACGACGAAAAAAGATAGTCGAAATTAAAAATATTATCAGGATATATTATTTTTTGATCGGTTAAAACCTCTGTTTCCGAAGTACCTGAGAATATTTTCAGCTCATTATTTTCAGTTTTTATATGCCTCAAAAAATAAAGTGCCATACTGCTATTCTCCTTAATATTTTACTTTGCTGCAATACAAATGAATAGGTAATAATGTTTTTTCTATTTCACCCTTAACGAATTTTTTGCCATGATTAATAAAATCAAATCCATCAGAGAAATCACGAATTGATTTATCAGGAAGACTTAATCGTTCTTTTGAATCTATGTTAATTTGCAAATCATTAAGTTTAAGTGTTTTGTGTTCTAAATCTGGCTTAATTGAATTAACAGATTCAATTTTTTGACCCCAACCGTGAGGAACCAAACAACACCTACCCTTGCCAGGTAAATTGTATGTCCAATTTCCTTTTTTTGCAATTTTAAAAAGATAGACGGGCTTGTTAACATCTGAAAATAGAGGGACTGTTTCACCGGGTTGTTCTACAAAAGTACCAATTGCTATAGATGAATCTGTAGGCATATAATAGTGATTTTTTATTAATTCATAATCCGGATTACGACCTTGATTAATTTCTTTTGCCACCCATTTATGTATTTCCTTGTTGTATCCTTCCATATGATGAGCAAGTTGGATAAAATGCTTTGCGTCATCACCTTTAATATACCTCAAATATCGTCCATCTTCTCCTTTTTTTATTTTAACTCTTGAACTATACCAATTGTTTTCGACAGGATATAATCCAAAATATGAATTTTTCAATTCTTTTGCTGAAGAATGTAAAATCAAATAATAATCACTAGCATTATCATTGTCTTTTGCAATCATCAAAAAATGATTTCCACTTTCAAAATTTAATGAATATCCGTTTTGGCGTGCTTTTTCGGGTAATGTATTTGTTATGTATTCAACGAAGTTGGCAAGTAGATGTTCAGATGGTTTAATCTTAAATACACTGCTTGAACATACATTTACAGTTGCATCTATTGGTACTATAGGCACACTGCTTTCCCAGTTTATCAACATTCCTGTTGCAAAACCACCTGCTAATCTTTGAATGTTATTAGGATAACCTAAATCGAGAGATGGAATAACAATTGCACCGCTACCTGTTCTGTTATCATACTCTTTTTGCTTTATCAATTCTGATAACATTTTTCCGGTTTTCTGAATATATGGCAACAATACTCTTTGCGTATTATCGTTTAATAAATTTTCTGCAGAATAAAGATGATTTGTTGACGGAATATCATCAGATGCAATAAAGTTTTTTTCGATTTCATGATTATCATTATTAAGCCAAGTGCTGTTTGCAAATGCATCCAATTGAGAACGATATAATTTTTTTAAAACAATATATGTTGAATCATAGCCGTTATCAACAATATATTTTCTTAATGATGAATGTATTTCATCTGGAGGGTTTTCATCAGTTTCAGGATCAATTACGCTTGATAATTCAATGAGTTTATTTAAATAACTTTTGTTCTTAGCGTATTCAGTATCATCCTGATGAGAATTTCTGAACAATAAAGTTGAGCCTTTAAATTCACGTTCCTGCGTCCATATTTTTGTAGTTCTGTATAACATATAATTAGGTGTTATTATAGAATGAGTTATATCAAAAGACGGAATAAAAACTAATTGCAGAACGCACTTTTTCTCACAACATAACCTAAATAAGTTTGTACGTAGTATTTCAAGTGAATCTCGTATTTCTCCACGTGCAAGATCGGCAGTAACAATGGCTGGATCCGTAATGAAAACATTTATTTTCCGTACATCTAACTCTTCAATTAATTTAGATAGTATTTTTATCAAACTTTTATTGTTTGATTCATACTTACTAAAGGCCTGATTTAACGATGGTCCTGCAAGAAAAAGTTCTTTTTCATCATTACATGTGTCAGTTTCAATTATAATTGCTCGAAGTTCATTATATTGCTCTGTAGTTAATTCTGAAATTAATGAAACATTTTCAAAATATGACAATGACTTTTTATTAAAAAATTGTCTAAGTGCTTTATCTGACTCCAGGCTATGCTTTATTGTCATATCATTATTAAATTGCTCAAAAAGATAGTTGTTTGTTATTTGATTATACCAATCATCGGAAAAATAAAACAATGTAAATAAAACCCATTTTAAGATCAAGGCTACATTTTGAGGTGTTATATTATCACTAGCTTTTATAAAGTCATTAATATTCTTATATATTTTGTGTGAACGAGAACATAGTTTTAGTATCTTATCGACTAACTGCATGAGTTCTGTATTAGATAGTGTTTTTATATCACTATAACAAGTTTCATAAAAAACATCTATCATTTTCTCGTTTTTCAAAAAATCATGCAATGTTTTTTTTCGTATATCAGGAAAATTCTCATTTTTCATAAGTTTAGTCGACATTGACCCTTGGCATGATTTGATAAACTTCTTAAAATCTTCATTTTCACCCGAAAAATGCAACAAGAACTCATTATCTGTTTTTGCACAAAAAGGATAAATTTTTTTAAATTCTCTAAGATTCACATATATTCCTCCTACCGTGTAATCTCATTTAAATATAATTATAAACCATTAGATAAGAAAATGAAATGAAAATGAATTAAAATAATAAAAATTATCTAGAAAAAAAGAAATGATTTTCAAAAAAAATAAAAATAAGGTAAAATCAATAAAACAAATCACATTGTTTATAATAAACATCATTATTTTCACTTTTTCTTTTCCTCATTCTTTTACAAAACATGCAACGAGGATTATCATATTGTTGTAAGCTAACGAAGGGAGCAACACATATGATAAAAAACGCTTTAAAAATCAGACCACCTTAGATGTTATCATTTTAAATTGATTATCAGTATATTATATCACCGAAAATTTGTACTAAACATATAATCTATGGAGGTTAATGACAATGAAAAAAACAATAACAACAAAGATTATCTCAGTTATACTTGTAATTATAACTGTTTTTTCAACAAGTGCATTCTGTATAAATGCATCTGCGGCACCTTCGTACAATGTAAATAAGGCTGTTACATATGCACAAAAGTATACAGATAATTCCGGAAAAATGTCAGGCACATATAATTCATCAGAATATAATATATACAAATATCCTAATCCTAAAGCATACCTTGGATATGATTGTGCAAACTTTGTTTCACAGTGTTTATATGCTGGTGGAATGAAAGAAAATAATTCTTGGAGAAGAGTAACTCGAGGTCAGGACTATAGAAAGATAACTGGAGGCACAACTTGGGTTAGTGCAACAGAATTATATAAATATCTTAAGAAACAGGGATACTCTTATGAAACTGTAAAATCAGATTTAAGCAATATTCATAAAGGTGATATTGTTTTTATGGATTTCGATAACAACGGTACTGCTGATCACTCAACAATTTGTACAGGAAAATCAGGCAAAACGCCCTATTATTGTGCGCATTCAAGTTGGAGAAAAAACTATAATTATTCAACATCACAGTGGAAAGGTGGTAAAGCTTATGTTATACATATGTCTGGTTGCAGAAGCAACTCATCGTCGTCCAATAGCAACTCTTCAGTTACATTAAAAAGCTACACCGTCAAATCTTCAAGCGGTATTTCAATAAGAACTGGAGCAGGAACAAGTTATTCTAAAGTCGGTGGAATATCCAAAGGAAGCAAAATCTATTATACAGAAACCAAGAGAGCGAATGGATATACATGGGCTAAAATCGTCAAAGGTACATATAAATCAGGTACTTGGGGCAAGACAACAGGATACTGGGTTGCTTTAATTTAACCACAATCAAATTATTAGCTCTTGTATCTTGTAAGACAACAAAACATTAACAGATAAGACATTTTTATGAATAATCAAAAATCCCCGTTGTCGCAGGCCACCTGCCTCAACGGGAATTTTTCCATTTATTAACCCTTAAAATACTCCGTATCCTTCAGCCACTCTCGCATTTTTGCATAGGCTCTGTTTACCGTCTGATATGCGGTATCGGGCGAGGATTTTTCAAAGGTGTTTGCAAGGTCGAGGTAGGTCATTTTCTTGAATTTCACCTTTCGAGGATTTCCGTCTTTGTCAGTGACGTGGTTATCCATATAGTAATCAGAAAAACAATCCATACAAAAGCCTAACCTGTTCGCAACCATATACTGCTCGTCATAATAAAGCTTGCTGAATACCTCGTGCACAGCTTCTTTTCGCATAGCATTAAGCAGCATTGTCAGAGGCTCGGATGAAGAATCTGCAATATATTCTTCCCTGACTTCACTTTCATCATCAGCAAGGTTTTTGTAAAACTCAGTATAATTCATATTACGAAGACCGGCGGAGATTATCTCAACCACCTTTTTCGGCTTCAGGTTAAGCTCTGCGGCAATTCTGCCGATAGGTTCATCATGATTTCTGTAATTATTTTCTCGGTACAGAGCCATAATCTTGCGAAGCCGTGCATCTTCATCCTCTGTGGGTATGGTGTAGCCTGTTCTCATAGTACGCACATATTCGTGAACTTCTCGCTTTACATAAAACTCTGTATAGTAGTTTTCAAAGGACTTATATTTTGAAGCATCATACTTTTTCAAGGCTTTGAGCAGTGCAAATATACACGCTGATTTCAAATCTGCAAAGTGGCCAGGCATTGCATATTCCTGAACAAAGCCCATTGCACTTTTATTGAGTATGGGTTCGTAATAATGCAGAAACCAAGATATATATTTATCGTCCTTTTCTTTAAGGTAAAGCTCAATATATTCCTGTAGATACATCTTCGGCGGTGCCGGCTTTAGCTTGTAAATATACAGTTCTCTTTTCCAATCCTTCACGGCACTCACCGTCCTTTTTATCTCAACATATTTTTAGTGTCATAATACAGCTTTTTACGGGTCATATCCTTTGTGTACTGTGTAGTAAAATATTCGTGATTCTCCTGTGCTCGCAGCATATTGTTTTTAGCTATGAATGTAGCCATCTTCGCAAACTCAGCCGTTATAGTGCCTCTGCTTTTCTCTGTTCGGATTGCAGAGGCTCTTTTTTCATATACAGCCACAACAGGATTATCCTGCTCCCGTTCCTTGCGTTTGATTGATGCTGCATACTTACGGCAGGTTGTTCTCTTGCCTCGGAGCATATACGGTGCAAAGCCGTTACAGTATTTCTGCTTTCGGGCAGATGTCATAAGAAAATATCTGTTACAGATACCGCATTGCTTTGGGTAGTGTCCGTAGTGCAACCCCTCAAAGAAATCCGTTACGATAAAGGAGTAATAATCCTCAAAGGTCAGCCTTTTGGCTACTGCAACATCCTTTTTCTTGGTAACGGCTACATATTCCGTTCTGACATTGCAATCTGTTTTACTGAATATATCCATAGCAATCGGTAACAGGTGTGCTTCGTCAAAGCGTTCAGCTTCATCAAGACGGAAAACAAATTTCAACAAACTTTTAAATGCCTTTTCCATATCCTCGGAGAGCTTATCATAAAAGTTTATGGTTTCGTTTACTGTTTCAAGTAAATCCTCTGCCATCTTGAAAAAAACTTTATCATATTCGGGCGGTAAAATATCCAACACAGCCTGAGCTGTATCAATACTCTGTACCTTTGCTTTTCGGTGGAAATATTGGGTAATCAAATCTGCATTCAATTTTGTGAAAAGACAAGATATTCTTTCTTTTTCTGCTGAAATATCACAAGTATTGAAAGGCTTGATATTAGGCAGAGGTTTTAACATCATCTGTATTTCTTCCCCGGCTTTAATAAAGTCGGTATCATTCAGATAACCGAGAGCAAGAGTTTCTCTGACGTGCCACAGGTATTCACGAAAAACTGCAATACGGGCGGCATTGTCATTTTTGTAATACTGATTGAGCAAGCTCATAGCATAAAATCCCGCATAATGCTTTTTATCAATCGTAACTATACCGTCTCTGTAATCTGCACTGAAAAGCATTGTTCCACCACCTAATTAAAACTAAACTATACATATATTATATAAGAACAAATGTTCGTTTGTCAATACAGATATTGCCCGTTTGCTATTATATAGCAGGATAAGTACGAAAAAACGGACTTTTTGACGAAAAAATATTGATTTTATAAAAAATTGCGATAAATTTTTGTTGCAGAAAAAGTTTATAAAAATAGTGAAATGCTTATATAGGCTTATATATAAAGCTTTACGGTAATGTTGCGTTTATCATTTTACGGTTGTTGCGGTATTCCGTTAGAAATCGCACTTTTTCCGTATTAAGTATAGTAGAGGGGTTCAAAACTGCAAAGAAAAACTGCTCACAACGAGGAGAGCAGTGATAATTATTGTATTTCAGGGAAAACCTCTTTTTGTTCTTTTGAGCCTACATCATAAAATAATATTTTGTTATTATCATCTACACCTATAGCAACACAATACACTCTTAATTTGTTGGTGTCATCTAATTTACAAATCATCGCTCCATTCAGCTCTAAAAGTTCATGAGCTATGTCTGGGCGGAAGCATACGTTGTATTTGTTTTTATCTTGAACAGATGTATATGCCCACGCATCCTGTACGATTCTAGGCGGTAAATCAAAATAGTCTTTTGCTATCTTTTCTGAGACTCTATACAAATATTCCGTTCCTTTGCCGACATCTCTGCTAAATTCATCACGTAAAAAACCGTTATATATTTCATGTACAAGTTTTGCTTTGTCATTAAATACACCTAATGCCTTATAATCAAATTCTCCGCCTATCATATTAACTTTCACATTTTCTTTTGCGGTATATTGTATTACAGCAAAACAATCAGAAGATTCTATTTTTACTTCACTAATCGAGCAATAAATATCAGGAGAAACGTACAGCAAAGATTCTCCGGGTTTGTTCAATCTTCCGTATGTTGTTAAATATTTAGGATCAGTTTCCCAATAGTCTGAACCATTTATAAATCTAGGATTAGGAAAAGAACTACCCTTAAACTTTTTCACTCGAAAAAATTTCGTGCCTGCAGGATACATTTTCATATTTGTATAACAACTGAAAATACCGTTATTAGATAACACATCCAAGATAGCTTGAAAGATCTCAGCATCAGTCATATTTTTAATATTCAATTTTCTGAATTTTGAAATTTTCTGCATTAACAACAACGGATCAACATTCTCTAAAATACTCTGTATATCCGCCTGTTCAGTCATTTTATATGCAAATGGATTGTCTTTAGTTGGGAACCCGTTTCTATTGACATTATTCAAGCTGACACCTCCTCGGTAATGGTACTATTTATATGTTTAATCATTATTATTTCACTTTCAAAACCTGTTTTACAAACAGCTCATTAAACTTTTCAGATTCTTCCCACTGTGGGGTATGACCTGATTTTTCGAATTCAAAGAATTCCTTATGGGGTGCTTCAAGATTTTCAAGCCACTCTTTTGCTAACTCACTTACTGTGTTATAGTCATACTTACCCATAAACAGATATACGGGTACAGCAAGTTCTTTAACTTCATTTAGAAAGTCTACTTTTTCGTGTCCCAAAGGTTGTGACAGACACCATTCATTTGCACTAACATATTTGAGCATAGTAAAAAAAGAATACTCTTTAAACATACACGGAATTTTCGGCAAGGTGTTTATGACACTATTTCCATATTTGCCGTATAAGATGCCGCCCATTTTGTTGAGGTAGTTTCTCTGTAAAAGCATTTTATCGTCTTTATAAAATCCGTTAACAGGCGGACCAATTTTCTGTAAAGCCTTTATTGCTCTTTTATCATTACGCTTTTTTGCTTCATTTAAAGTGAAATCAAAAGATATTGCTTCATTTCTTACGGCATCAACAACTTGACCGATACCAACATAACACTCAACATCTTCAGGAAATTTTTGAATATACCAAACACCAAGCTGTGAACCGAATGAATGACCGACAAGAATTATCTTTTCTTTGTTGAATCTCTTTTTAAGGTATTGAACAACATTATGTAAATCATTAATATACAAATCTTTTGTAAGAACTTCGGCCTTTGCCATTTTTCTGTTATATGCTAAACCAGCACCACGTTGATCCCAAGCAACAATTGTAGCATACTCAGCTAATTCAGAATTCCATTTCATTATGAATGGTCTATCTGCGGCACCACAACCACCGTGCAAAAACAGAACAACGGGATTTGAAGAATTCTGAGAACGAAATCTTAAATAATAGTCGTTGTTATTTATATTAACTTTTTCAGCACTGTCTATCAGATACTTCTTCATAGCCGTAAACCACCTTTGCGTTTGTTATGAAACATTATATCATACCTACACCACAAATATCAATCCGTTTACATTCACTTGTTACTTCAAAACTTTTTCTTCAACACGAC
>JAZSDZ010000068.1:0-8086 GCA_045531435.1 Candidatus Fimenecus sp. | reverse complement strand
AGCTGATTGTTTTCAGAATTCATTTTATTCATATTGAATTTATCGGTCATAACAAAAACTCGCTTCATAATCTTTGAACTGAAACGCATTGAAAAAATAATATCAGAAATCATTTTGTTTGATTTAAGCATTCTGCAAATAACCGTTATGGCTTCAACCGTTGTGTTACTTTCATTAAGTGACTCATCCACCGAGCATATACCTACACATCAAAACAGCTTATTTGAATAAATACAAATCTTATTTAATTCTTTGAAGAAGAGTGTACTCATTTTTTAATCGTAATCTTACATACTTTCTTTGGATAGATTAGAGAAACGAAAGTGACATTGTGCAATCAAACTGTTTCTGTTATAAAAAACAGTATGGTTAAATTATGAGGTAAGGAGAAAAGAATTATGAGAGAAAACATTGAATTATTTCAAAATGAGCATTATGAATGGGTTCTTAAAACAAAACTTGTAAATGCTCAAAATAAAGAACAGAACCTTCGCATTAAAGGAGGAACTCGCGGTATAGTCTTACACAATTATGATAAATTTATGAGGTGTTACTTCTTTACGACGTTCTACGACCGCTATCTGACTATTGATACAGTCGTGAATGAAATTATTGCACGTGAAGATTTACATGATTTAATGGATTGCGAAACAATTATTAATAATTATCCACTGTATAAGGATGAGATAGGTAACTATTACATAAATGATTTAACTAAATTAATCTTGAATCGGCAGCAAGAATATGGGGCAGATGGTGATATGTGTTCAGAGCCTTTAGGATGTTTCCTTGAGATTTTTGATGAATTTTATTTAGAACATTTTAATGATATTGTTTTTATTTTGCTTTTCACAACAAAACAGCCATCAAGAAAAGGCAGACACTCAAAAAAATGACCCAACCGATTATGTTGGGACCATTATGAATGAAAGGCAGTTATGGATAAAGAGAGGATTTATTGTTTCCTTTTTTGTTTGTTATCCGTCTTTTATTGCTGTAATAGAAATAAGATTCTTTGTTCAGAAAACATTTTTCAAAAATTAATCTTACATACTTTCCTTGAAATCAATCAGGAGGGAAATGTAATGATAGTAAAAGTTCGCAGTCATACGGTGTATAAGTTGAAGGACGGTCGGTACAAATGTGAGGTTTGGTACATAGATGAAACAGGGGAGACCAGACGCACCACCCACACCCACCCAAGTCAATCATCCATTAACAAATTCCTGAAAGACTATCCCGATGGAGAATATTATCCGGTGAGCACACTCAATGAATTCTTTGAAAATATCTTTAAGGATGTTTTGGAGAATAGAGTCAAGAATACAAGTTATGTCAAATTTGTTTCTTTATTCAATTCACAGATTAAGCCTGTTATCGGGGATAAGAAAATGAAGGGGATAAAGAAGAGTGTGTTGGTGGGTGTGCTTGATGATATAGCAGGAACAAAGTCTGACAGCGTTGTTAAGGATTGTCATAAACTGCTTAAAATGATTTTCGAGTGCTATGCTGAACCTAAAGGTAAAAGGTATAACTATATGCGGTTTGTTAACTGTCCTGAATCAAGAGTCGAGAAGAAAGCGAAAAAGGGCTACTCATCCAAAGATCTTGAAAGAATCTTTGCTGTTGCAGATAGTGTTAATCCAGACACCTGCAGACCCAAGTATATGCACGGTAACGCAGTTAAGTTTATGCTGCTTACCGATATGAAGATTGGCGAGGCACTTGCGCTGACTTGGGCTGATGTTGATTTTGAAAACATGACAATTACCGTAAATAAAACATCCTCCGAAATCAATCTTTCGGAGGACGGAAAAACGGATTATTCAATTAAATTCAAGCCGTTAAGTGATAAAAGGACAAGAGTTATAACAATAACAACTGAAGTAAATTCAGTTCTTGTTGCACTTCGTAATTCTAACCTCAATGCTAAATTTGTAATCGCTCAAAGAAATGGTGACCCTGTGTCAAAGTCATATATTTCGAGGGTGATGAAGGGTGTGATAACAGAAGGAATAAATTAATTGCTAATCAATAGTTTCTCTCAAAACAGGCTTATTATAACGGCTTATTACAAAAAAAAAATATAGGAGTTGAACACAACATGCAAGAAAGAATTACCTTAAACAGAAGCAAGAACGGTGAATGGATTCTTAAAACAGAGATTAAGGACGTTCAGAAGAACAAGAGAAGCATAAGCTTTTCAGGTGAGTCTCGCAGAGAGGTTTTGGATAAGTATGACTACTTTATAACTTGTTACTTTAATACGGAATACTATGATCGCAACCTCACTATTGACAGTTTTGTTAATGGAATCATTAATGATGCTGAAGCATGCGAATTGCATTTCAGTAGCGCCTCTATTGCCTTTTATAATTCATCAGTAAAGAACGAAGTGGGTAACTGTTTTGTACGTGATATTACGAAACTGATTAATGAAAGGTATGATTTCAGTGATGAAGAGCTCGAGGATGAAGTTGAGTATGAGCCGGCACCAGACCCAGTAAGAGATTTCCTTGAGTATTTAGAGGAAATTTACATTGAAAACTATTATGAGATTGTTTATTTTGCATTCTTGTTTTCAAAGAAAATATCAAATTAATTGCAATTACTACCGTTGTGCACAGGTCCGTTTTATATGGATTTGTGCACTGTTTCGTTTATGAAAATTATTTTTTAAACTGATTGTTGAAATTTAATTTTTGAGAGTTAGGAAAGAGTATATTAAAAAATGGTGTGGGTGAGTGTGGGAGACAAAAGTTGCTTTTTCATAGCGGACCGATGCTTATAATCTTCACTAATTACCTATTTAAAGAAGTGATTGAATTTTATATATTATTGTGATATCTGAAACTTCAATGTCACAATTATAGGTATGTTATTAATATGTATTTATGAAACAAAAGTGAAAGTGATGTGCAACTCAGGTGAGACTAATGTGAGACACAAGTGATACACTTTTGCAAGAAACCTGCAAGAAACCTGCAAGAAATCTGCAAGAAACCTGCAAGAACATTGCAACAACATTGCAACTACTTTGTTATTGACATGGAAATATCAATATGTTATTATGTGTATAGGTAAAAGTGTAATCACGGCATAACAAATTAGTTTAAAGCCTCTTTGAGCACAGCTCGAAGGGGCTTTTTGTTTGCCGCTTTTAAATATTTTAAAAAATAAAATTATTTACAGTATTTATCCAGATCTTCAATAGCTTTAATCTTCTGCTTTTGAATATCGTGAATATATATGTTTTCAGTTACTTTTGTATCACAGTGTCCGAGTAATTCTGACACTATTTTTATTGAGCATCCGTTTTCAAAGAGCATAGTGGCAAAGGTGTGACGTAATGTGTGAACACCACGAGTTTCATCTTTGCCTATAATTCCTGCATTTCTGCACATTCGTGTCAGAGATTTTCCTATAGATGCGCGAGTGGGTGTTTTGTAGTTAACAGTATTTAGAACAAGATTACTGTTACCTGACATTTCTTTTAGCTTAATCAAGGCTTCTCTGGCTTTGCGTGACATTGGCAGAATTCGTATACTGCTGTCAGTTTTAACGCTGCTTTGAGTAATATATTCGTATTTTCCGTCAATAGGTATGTATATTATTGATTTGTTAATATCAATTAAGTTTTCTGTTAAATCAATATCGTCCCACGTTAGTGCTGATGCTTCTCCAATTCTCATACCCGTATACATCAGCAGCATAATTATCGGTGCAAAGCGATACACAGGTGCACCGTTACTATACGTTCGTGACATTTCTTCTTCAAGACGTTTACGTTCATCAAATGTAAAATAATTATGTTTAGCGATATCAGGACGAATGTTTTGAGGAAGCTCAATTCCTGCAGCAGGATTATATGTTTGCTTATATATCATTCTATAATATCTATGACAGCATGAAATTACTTCATAAGCCTTTTTAACAGTAGAATATGATAACCCTGCAGCCGTTAAATCGTTTATCATTTTTTGTATATCTTTTGCTTTGATTTTGCTTATTGATAAATGTCCAACAGCAGGAATGACATATTTCGTTAGCGTTCTCATTTTTGTATCGTATGATGATGGCTTGAGAGTGTATTTTTCTTTTGTTGTCATCCATTCAAGCGAAAAATTATCAAATCTTAACGAAGGGTTGCTAATTAAGCCATATAGTTTATCGTTTTTAAAAGCAGAAATTCTTGTGTTTAGAATCTCTTGAGTTTTTCCACAAAAGGTTTTTCTGATTTTTTTACCATTTATTCTGTAATATAGATCAGCTTTCCATATTTCATATTTACTGTCATAATAAATGCAGCACGAATAGTTTTCTGTTTTTTTGTTGTTCATAAATACCCTAAGTCCTTTTCAGAAATTTTTTCGGTTAATTTAAAATTTATATAACCTTAATTAAAGTCTCTTTGAGTCATTGACTTAAAGGGGCTTTTTTGTTTGGTTTTATATTTTTATGAATTTTTTTGTCATTCTTACATACTTTTGGCAAGAAAAGGAAATTTGCTACTTTTTGGCAAGAAAGGAGATGAAAAGCGTTTTTATTTAGTCCACAGCTTCTTTTCAAAATAAGTTCCATTTAGAGAACAATGGAGGTGACAAAACAAGAAATGCATTTTGGCAAATACTAAAAAATTATTTATTAAAAGGAGATTTTATTTATGGTAAAAAAGCTATTAGGTAACGGTTCTGTTTATGAGAATAAAGTAGGAAAATATTCTTACTGGTACTTCGAAATAAGGTACATTGATGAAAACGGGAAGAAACACAAGAAGAATATTCGTGGTTCATCAAAGTCTGATGCAAGAAAAAAAGGTAATGCTTTTATTGAAGAATTCAAGTCTAAAATGTCACCGTACAGTTTGTATAGGCTTGACGAAATATTTGAAAAGGTGATCGAAAACAAGCGCATTTATTCTGATATTCGTCCTCAGTCACTTATCACGCTTACAGGAGCCTACGATAATCATGTTAGGAAAGTTCTTGGCCATTTCTTTATGGCTGATTTAACCTCTATTGCTATTCAGAGTCTTATTGATGATGTATGTAGAAAAAGCAAGAGTGATTCACTTCCCAAAAAGGTTCTTAGTGCAATTAAGCAGTGTTGGGATTTTTATATGAATAATGCTTATGTTGATAATGACATTATGCGTTCAGTCGAAATAAACCACAGGCTTATAGCTTCTTCTGAAAATAAAGAAAGGTTCTTTACACCGGAAGAGACACGCAGCATTTATTGTTCAGCCAAAGAGTATGCAAATAATGCAACAACTCAAAAGAAGAAACTTGCATATGCGACGGTTTTGCTTCTTAATACTGGTATGCGTGCCGGAGAACTTCAGGCTCTCGAATGGTCGAATGTTGATTTTGATAAACGACTTATTTACATTGAAAAAACTGTTGTTGAAAACAGTTATGATGAGAACGGAAAAAAAACAACTAAGCCGATCGTTCAAGATTCACCCAAGACCAAGAGCGGAGTCAGAGCGGTATATTTGAATCAGCAAGCAATGGAAGCGTTGGAAGAGCTCAAAAAACATTTTGGTCATACACCATATGTCATTGCATCGGCGACCGGTGGTATTGTGCGCCAAGGACTGCTCAGAGACTCTTTCATGGATATTGTTAAGATTGCCGGTATAAAGGCAGATAAAAGAGTAACGCTTCATACGCTTAGACATTGTTTTGCAACGGATTTGTACCATAAAAATATTGATGGTACTGACTACTCAATAGTTATGGGACATAGTAATCCTGCAACAACATTAGGGATTTACATTCATAATCGCGAAGCCAAAGCATTAGATGACCTTAAGAACAACAAATTATTTAATTAAAGGAGAATAAAAATGAAGATTTTATCAGTTTCTGACGCAGTTTTTTCAAAGGAGTCTCGTATGTGGACTGTAGATTTTACAATTGAGGTCTACGAGAGCAAAACCATCGTATTTACCCTTGAGGCTGACGACAAGTCAGTTCTCAACAAAAGGATTAAAGAGTTTAAAAAAGACTTTAGTTCTTCTGACTATTTTGCTCACACTACTGTCAAAGAGTTTGGTAACTATTATTTTACCGAGTATAAGGAAAAAGTAACTGGGTCAACGTTTGTGACCACGTATCGTACATACAAAAATAATATTCTTCCTTTTATCGGAAGTGAAACCATGAATTCCTTGACTGTTGAGAGGATTCAAACTATGCTCATCGCTGTTGCTGAAAAAAGCTCTGCATCAGTAGTCAAAAGTGTTCATATTATAATTGAAAAGATTGTGAACAAGTACACGAGCAGTAATCGCAAGAGTGTGAATTTTATGCATATGGTTGAAAGACCAAAATCAAAAAAGGATTCAAGTAAAGGATTTATTTCTGTTAAGGACGGATCTTTTACGCCCGAACAGCTTGAAAGAATAACTGCACTGTTAACAGGTCTGGATGATTACGGTGAACTTCGATATCGTTATGGGTACGCAATTTTACTTGTTATGAATACCGGTATCAGCAATGACGAGATGTTGGCACTTACTTGGGATGATGTGGATTGGGATAATAAAACAATCACGATAACCAAGAAACTTGTATACAATAAGGATGGCAAAGCAGGCATCTGGTCTGTTGATTACCCAAAGAAAAAACACGCAAACAGAACTCTTCCGGTTACAAATGAGGCATTTGAAGTTCTCAAAAAGTTAAGAGAACTTAACGAGGAGTCAAAGTATGTTGTATGTAACGAAAAAGGTGGTTTGGTAAACCGAACAACTGTTTCACATACTTTAAAGAAAGTTTTTGAAACCGCAGGAATTGAATGCAAAAACTGTTCACCTATGGATTATCTGATGGATTATATTGTTAATAAACTTCTTGATGCCGGGCTGGAAAACGAGACTGTCGCTTATTATTTAGGTTTAGCCGATACGAGAGGTATTGAAAAATACCTTGAAAAAAGGAGCAAATTAGCAGCTATAGAACACTGTAAAGCTGTTTACAATTAATGTCATCGCCCCGCTACGGCGGGGCTTTTTTCTTTTTATTCGCAATATTTATCAAGATCACTGATTGCTTTTGCTTTAAGTTTTTGCATTACATGAATATAAACGGTTTCTGTTGTTTTTGTACTGCAATGGCCTAAAAGCTCAGATATAACTTTTACATTACAACCGTTTTCAAATAACATAGTCGCAAATGTGTGCCTTAAACTATGAGGACCTCTTGAATCATCTTTTGGAATAAGTTGTGAATGGTGCAATAATCTGTTGAAAGCATAATGAAAATAACGTCGTGTGACTTGAGAGCCATTTTTAGTGCATATAACATATTCACTTCCGTTTGATAACTTTTTAAGCTCGATCAAACACCATTTTGCTTTTAAAGTCATTGGTATTGTTCTTAAACTGCAAGGCGTTTTTGAACCATACCTCGTTAATAACTTAAAGGTACCGTTTTCGGTAACCTCAATGGTGCTTTTATTTATACTTATGGTTCTATGCTTAAAATCAATGTCGTTCCATGTGAGTGCAACAGCCTCACAAAATCTTAATCCCGTATACATCAACATTATAAATGCGGGTCCGTACCTGTGTATGAAATTATTAGATTTATCTACCTTAAAAGCATGTTCTTCAATTATCGCTCTTTCTTTGGAATTGAAGTAATTGATCTTTTTCGCTCGTTTGTTATTGTTACGCAAAACAGCAACACCATCGCATGGGTTAATACTGGTTTCAGTTATTAAACAAAAATAATTAAAACATCTGCGTATCAATGATAAACCTGTTCTGATTTGTTCAGGGCTTGTGCCATTATCTGCCATATCGTTAACGAAGGTTTGTATATCTGAATATGAAATGTCATTAATAGGTAAATCTCCGATATACGGATTAATATATTTGTTGAAATAATTGATTCTATCCTGTAATACATGACGTTTTACTTTGTGTGAATAAATTTGTTGTAGCCAGACATCTGAAAAATGTCTGAATTTTATGTCAGGGGATAGGAGAATCAAATTATCTGTAAAAACTTTTAAAATCAGTTTTTCAATTTTTTCTTTACATTCTTCTTCGGTTTTAGCTATGTATTTTAAGTCG
>JAZSDZ010000108.1:0-6555 GCA_045531435.1 Candidatus Fimenecus sp. | reverse complement strand
GGTCAGAAAATTGAAGAATATGCAAAGGACGCTGGTGTTAGTCCTAAAGAATATGTTGACAAGGTTGCAGGTGAAATTAAGGGAATCTGTGATTTGCTCAATACAACTTATGACCACTTTATTCGTACAACTGACGATTATCACGAAAAAACTGTTCAGAAAATTTTCAAAAAACTCTATGACCAGGGCGATATTTATAAAAGTGAATATGAAGGTCTTTACTGTACTCCTTGCGAGTCGTTCTGGACTGAAAGCCAGCTAGTTGATGGCAAATGTCCTGACTGTGGCAGAGATGTGCACAAGGAAAAGGAAGAAACATATTTCCTTCGTCTTTCAAAATATCAGAAACAGCTTGAAGAATTCATTGAAAACAACGAAAACTTCATTTACCCTGAAGCTCGTAAAAAGGAAATGCTTAACAACTTCATAAAACCTGGCCTTCAGGATTTATGTGTATCACGTTCATCATTCAAATGGGGTGTTCCTGTTTCATTTGATGACAAGCATGTTATTTACGTATGGATTGATGCACTTTCAAACTATATTACTGCTCTCGGCTACGACCCTGACGGTAGTGGTGATAATTACAAGAAATATTGGCCTGCTGATGTTCACATTATCCGTAAGGACATTGTAAGATTCCACACTATTTACTGGCCAATTATGCTTATGGCACTTGGCGAGCCACTTCCAAAGCAGGTTTATGGTCATCCTTGGCTTCTTTTTGGCGAAGATAAGATGAGTAAATCCCGTGGTAATGTTATTTATGCTGACGACCTTACAAAAATCTTCGGCGTTGATGCAGTTCGTTACTATCTTCTTTCAGAAATGCCACACGCGCATGATGGTTCAATCACTTATGAAGCAATGATTGACCGTTTCAATACAGACCTTGCAAACACACTCGGTAACCTTGTAAACAGAACTATCGCAATGCAGAACAAGTATTTCGACGGTGTTGTACAGGTGCCAACTTGTCCTACTGAATTTGACGAAGACCTTAAGGAATCCGCAAAGAAAGCACTTGCAGGTTTTGACAAGTATATTTCAGAATACAAGATGAGTGACGCTGTTGAATGTGTAATAAACTTTGCTCGTCGTTGTAACAAGTATATCGACGAAACAATGCCTTGGGCGCTTGCAAAGGACGAAGCATCAAAAGAAAAACTCGGTACTGTTCTTTACAATCTTCTTGAAGGTATCCGTGTTCTTTCAGCACTTATCTCCCCTGTTATGCCTGAAACTGCAGTTAAGATTGCAGAACAGTTAAATGTAACTCCTGCTACTTACGAAAGCATTCAGACTTGGGGTGGACTTGAAACAGGTATTACTGTTGGTGCTGCAACTCCTCTCTTCTCAAGAATTGATGGTGAAAAACTAATCGCTGAACTTCAGGCTAAAAAAGAAGCTGAAGAAATGGCAAATGCTCCTGTACCAAAGATTGAAGGTCTTGCAGAAATTGGTTTCGAAGACTTTATGAAAGTTGAACTCCGTGTTGCAGAGGTTAAGAACTGTGAACCAATCAAGAAGGCTAAGAAGCTTCTTAAACTCACTCTTGATGACGGTACAGGTAATGACAGAATCGTTGCAAGTGGTATTGCAAAATGGTACAAGCCGGAAGACCTTATCGGTAAAAAGGTTGTCGTTGTTGCAAATCTTAAACCTGCAGTTCTCTGTGGTGTTGAAAGCTGTGGTATGATTCTTGCTGCAGATGTTACAGAAGAAGATGCAAAGGTTATTTTTGTTGACAAAGATATGCCAAACGGAGCGAGAATAAGATAATGTATCATAACATTTTTGATTCACATGCACATTATGACGACGAGCAGTTTAATCCTGACAGAAACGAACTGCTCGTTTCTTTTGAAGAAAAAGGAATTTCAGGTCTTGTGTGCTGTGGTGTAAACATAGAAACAAGTGAATTTGCAGTTGAGCTTTCTCACAAATACGATTTTGTGTATTCGGCAGTGGGGTTTCATCCACTTGATAACGACGAATACAAAGACGGTGATTTGGAGAAAATAAAAGAGTTGGCAAAAGACCCGAAATGCGTTGCTATCGGTGAAATCGGACTTGATTATCACTACGAAAAAGAGAGTCGTGAGCAACAGTTGATTCTTCTTGAAAAGCAGATTGAACTTGCCAATGAATTGGATTTACCAATCATTTTCCACGACAGAGAATCTCACGAGGACACTCTTGATATTCTGAAAAAATACGAACCCAAAGGTGTGCTTCATTGTTTTTCAGGTAGTGTTGAAATGGCAAAGGAAATTATAAAATTAGGTATGTACATCGGTCTTGGCGGTGCAGTCACTTTTAAAAACGCAGTTAAGCCTTGCGAGGTTGCAAAATTTGTACCTGAAGATAAGCTTTTAATCGAAACTGATGCTCCATATATGACTCCTGTGCCATTTCGCGGAAAAAGATGTGATTCGTCACACATCCCATATACTGCAGAGAAGATCGCAGAATTGCGTGGTGTTACAGCACAAGAAATTCTTGATATGACTGATAGGAATGCAAGAACATTATTTAATATAAGGTGATAATTATGCTTAAACATATTGTAATGTGGAAATTCAAGGATGCAGAAGGAAAGACAAAAGACGAAAATATTGAAATCGTTAAAAACGGTCTTGAAGCGCTTCCATCAAAGATTACCCACATAAAAAAGCTCACATTCATTAAAAACCAGGTAGAATGTGAGAGAAATTTTGATGCACTCTTAGTTGTTGAAACTGAAAACGAGGAAGAACTCGAAAAATACAAGGTTCATCCTGAGCACAAAAAGGTTGCCAGTTATGTTGCGAAAGTAACAGAAGGCAGAGGTGCAGTTGACATTTACGAATAAAAAATTACGGACATCGTTAGTTGATGTCCGTTTTATTTTGCTCTTTTCGTGAAAAGACACAGCCGCAATAATTTTGTCTGTAAAGGTTGTGAGCTTTACTCAACTCTATTGAGCGTTTATATCCCTCTCGTTTTTTGAAATCTGATGGTAAAAATTTTATACCATATTTTTCACTTAATTCATTACCGATTTCATTGATTTTTTCAGCATTTTTAAGAGGGCTTATTGTTAGCGTTGTAGTGAAATAATCAAACTCATTCTTTTTTGCCTCAACAGCAGTTTTTTCAAGTCTTAATCGATAACACTTAAAGCATCTTTCACCACACTCACGACAATCTTCAAGCCCCCTTGCCATTTCGTAAAACTTTTCACTCTCAAAATCGCAATCAAGCATTTTGACAGGATATTTTGTTTCCATTTCACTGATTAATCGTTTCTGCTCTGCTTTACGCTTTTCGTATTCAGCTTCGGGATAAATGTTAGGATTATAATACAAAACTGTGATATTAAAATATTGCGACAGGTATTTAATACAATAACTACTGCAAGGGGCACAACAACTATGGAGAAGAAGTGATGGTACTTTATCCCCTAAATTTTCAATTATTTTATCAAGTTGTGTTTGGTAGTTAATTTTTTGCATAATATCACCTTATATAATAACGGCGAGGTCAAGACCCCGCCCTACCATACCATATTGGTTTTTACTCTTCGTTTCGTTTGAAGAAGCGTCTTTCTTCAGGCTCTTCTTCCTTTTTTTCTTCAGGAAAAACTTCAATCTTGACCTTGCCGATTCTTCGTTCTTCAACATTGAGAACTGTAAATTTTACATTTTCAAATGTCACTTCGTTCATTTCGCCATCCTGTGGCAAGAAACCAAGAACACTTATGATATATCCACCGATTGTGTCGTAATCACCTTCTGGAAATTTCTTTCCTGTATATTCCTCAACCTCTTCGATATCAGTAATACCGTCAACCTCAAAGGTTGTGTCATTGATGATTGAGATTTCTTCGTCTTCCTGGTCATATTCGTCCTGAATATTACCGACGATAGATTCAAGCAAGTCTTCAAGAGTGACGATACCTGCCGTTCCACCATATTCATCAACAACAACTGCCATCTGAACTCGTTTTTCTGTCATTTCAGTAAAAAGTTCACCACAACGCTTTGTTTCAGGAACATAATATGCAGAACGCATCATATCCTTGACAGTTTTTGTCTTTGGAAGATTTGTGCCGACATATTTCAGGAAATCCTTAATATATACTATACCAATAATGTTGTCAGGGTCTTCCTTATAAACCGGAATACGCGAAAATCCATTTTCGATAGAAAGCTTAACTGCTTCAACTAACGGTTCTTCCTCATCAACACATACCATATCGGTACGATGAGTCATAATATCAGCAACATCAATGTCATCAAATTCAAAAATGTTGTTAATCATTTCAATCTGAGCATCTTCAATAACACCCTTTTCACCACCAACATCAACCATCATACGGATTTCTTCTTCCGTAACAACTTCTTCGTCAGCGTGAGGGTCAATACCCATAAGTCTTAAAACACCATTTGTTGAAAGTGCAAGGAATTTAACAATAGGTCTTGTTACCTTTGCAACAAAAACAAGAATTGGTGCTGACATAAATGCCATTTTTTCAGGCTTACTCATAGCAATTTTCTTTGGTACAAGTTCACCTAAAACAAGTGAAAAATATGACATAATAAGTGTAATTACAACCGTTGAAAATCCGCTGATAACACCCATAGGAATAATGTCTACAACGGGTGTTTTTGCAATTGCATTTGTCAACATCTCTGCAAAAGACTGTGCAGCAGTAGCAGATGTCAAGAATCCTGCTAAAGTAACACCAATCTGAATTGTTGAGAGAAATGAACTTGTGTTTTCAGTAAGCTTTTTAATCTGCCTTGCTTTTTTGTTACCCTGTTCTGCCATTTTATCAATTTTATTGTCATTAAGAGTAACGATTGCCATTTCTGACATTGAGAAGAATGCATTAACGAAAATCAATGCAAATAGGGTTACTATTTTAATAATAATACTCCCTGGGTCTGTGTCCATAGAACAAAACCATCCTTAAAATAAAATATAGAGATATATAAAATATCAAAATAAATTATATAACATTATATATGTTTTGTCAAATTGGTTACCATATTATACAAAAATTGGTTAAAAATTTATCAAAGTTCGTCATTTTTTAAGATTAAATCTATTTACTTTTTGCGATAAAAGTGATATTATTTAAAATGTATGAATATGCATACTAATTAATATTTAATTCCATTAAGGAGGAAATACAAAATGGCAGACAAAAAGACTCCCATAGTTAGAAAAAAGTTAACTATGGATGGTAATACTGCTGCTGCTCATGTATCTTATGCATTTACAGAAGTAGCTGGTATTTACCCAATCACACCATCTTCACCTATGGCTGACTACGTTGACCAGTGGTCTGCACAGGGAAGAAAGAACATCTTCGGCACACAGGTTAAAGTTGCTGAAATGCAGTCAGAAGCAGGTGCAGCAGGTACTGTTCACGGTTCTCTTGCAGCAGGTGCACTCACAACAACTTATACAGCTTCTCAGGGTCTTCTTCTTATGATTCCTAATATGTATAAGATTGCTGGTGAACTCCTTCCTTCAGTTTTCCATGTATCAGCTCGTTGCGTAGCTTCACACGCTCTTAACATTTTCGGTGACCATTCAGACGTATATGCTTGTCGTCAGACAGGTTTCGCAATGCTCGCTGAAACAAATACACAGGAAGTTATGGACCTTGGTGCAGTTGCTCACCTTGCAACTATCGAAAGCCGTGTTCCATTCCTTAACTTCTTTGACGGTTTCCGTACATCTCACGAAATCCAGAAAATTGATATCTGGGATTATGAAGACCTTAAGGAAATGACAAATATGGATGCTGTTAATGCATTCAGAAAGCACGCTCTTAATCCTGAACGTCCTGCTACTCGTGGTTCACACGAAAACGGCGATATCTTCTTCCAACACAGAGAAGCTTGTAACACATATTACGATGCAACTCCTGCTATTGTTGAGAAGTATATGGACAAGGTTAACGAGAAGCTTGGCACAAACTATAAACTCTTCAACTACTACGGTGCTCCTGATGCAGAACGTGTTATCGTTGCTATGGGTTCAATCTGTGACGTTGCTGAAGAAGTTATTGATTACCTTACAGCTAAGGGCGAAAAGGTTGGTCTTGTTAAAGTTCGTCTTTACAGACCATTCTCAACTAAAGCATTCGTTGAAGCTATCCCAGAAACAGCTAAGAAGATTGCAGTTCTTGACAGAACAAAGGAACCTGGTTCAATCGGTGAACCTCTCTTCCTTGATGTAATCGCTGCTCTTAATGAAATGGGCAGAACAGCTAAGGTTTGCGGTGGTCGTTACGGTCTTGGTTCAAAGGATACACCTCCATCAAGCATCTTTGCTGTTTATGAACACCTTAACGCAGAAACACCAGCTCGTCAGTTTACTCTTGGTATCCACGACGACGTTACTCACCTTTCACTTGAAGAAAAACCAGCTCCAAACACAGCTGCAGAAGGCACAATCGAATGTAAATTCTGGGGTCTTGGCGGTGACGGTACTGTTGGTGCTAACAAAGACTCTATCAAGATTATCGGTGACCATACAGACAAGTATGTTCAGGCT
>JAZSDZ010000045.1:0-9365 GCA_045531435.1 Candidatus Fimenecus sp. | reverse complement strand
AAACAATAAAAAATTAATTGTAAGAGGTGATTATATTGGCTGAATTTGAAAATGTTGCTATTGATGTTAGTGCTAAAGATATAGAATATGTGGCAAAAAGACCTTTATTGACAGGAAGTAAAGCTCCTACAGCATCAACATCGGGTGAACTAAAGCAATTATATTGTGCTATAACAGAAAAAGCCTTTTATCTTTGTACTCACGTGCAGACTGATAATATGAAATGGGAAAAAATAGCCGAATATGTTGATACTAGCGATTTTGTTAAAGTAACTAGAACTATTGCAGGGCTATCTCTGTCCGAAAATATTTTGACTGAAGATTTAGCTGAAGCTTTAAGCGTGGCAAATGTAGTTGTTGAAACTAAATCACCAACACCAAACAATGGCGATGAAAACACCTTTTGGATTGATACTACCACAAACTCATTATATTATTGCGATAAACGAACTTTATCGGGTTATAATTGGATTGAAATCGCAAGTGGTGGCGGTGGAACATTTGAGGAAACAGACCCAACTGTACCAGATTGGGCGAAAGCGGAAAATCCTCCGAATGCGACAATACGAAAACTCGATAGTTATCCAACAAGCTCAACAGTGGGTAAGGTGGGAGAAATTGCGCTTACTACTGTGGAAAAAACAAGCGGGAACACTTTCTATCTTGCTGAGGTTTTAGTGATGTGTTATCTAAACCCGTCAGACGGTTTATATTTTTGGAAAGAGTTAAGTTATGTAAATTCTCTTTTGAGTATCGCGGGCTTACGACTTAATAAAGATATTACCGTTAATGACCTCATAACCGCATTAAATGCCCTCACAAAAGCCGACATAGCTGACGAGGTTGAGTTTGACGATGAGGGCAATCTAACAAACGGCGACAAAATAGCAAGCGTTAAATGTGTGCACGATGCTATAAATTTTATGGCTGAGGAATTTGGCGAGAAATTAGAACTCAAAGCAGAGAAGTCTTATGTGGACAACTTGGTCGGTGATGTTGAAACTGCCCTCGACAATATCATAGCAATTCAGGAAAACCTTATAGGGGGTGTTACTGAATGAGTATAGCGGAAAAGCTACAGACTATTGCTGAAAACGAGCAGAAAGTATTTGATGCAGGCTATGAAAAAGGCAAAGCTGAGGGTAGCAGTGAGGAGTTTGTTGGAGTTAAATATTCTGATTTTACGACTGTAGTGGGCTCAGGTAAATTTCCAAAAGTAGCCGATGTTAGGTCACTAGGAAGTTTGATAGCCAACTATGGTAATGCCAAAAAAAGTGTTATGAGTTATGCTTTTTATAATCCGTCAATATATCTCAGCGAAAGTTTTTTTCTACATTTAGAAGAAGTTTATTTGCCAAATAGTATTACGGGATTAACAAATACATTTTGGAATTGTATAAGGCTGTCAACTATACACGGTGACTTAACAGAAATCACTACTATTAATGGTGCGTTCAGAGGGTGTGAGGCTTTAACAGAAATTCCTTATATGCCTAATTTAGATGTTGTACAACAATATTCATTTTATGGTTGCAAAGGATTAACAAGCGTAAATTTATACAAGAATCCTACCACGCTTAATGCTACTGCTTTTGGTAATTGCACAAATCTTACTAACTTATATGTTGCTTGGGCAGAGGGTGAAGTTGCAGGCGCTCCTTGGGGAGCTACTAACGCAACAATCCACTACAATACGCAGTTTGATGAAAACCACAATCCTATAGTTTCGGAGGTGTAATATGCTGATAGTTGATTTATACAGATATGAAGAAAACGGACAGGTAACCATTACACCTACACCTAAGAAAGATACTGATATACCTAGCAGAAAACGATTGATTGCAGAGGGTGAAGATGCTTTCCTTACAAACGGAGAAACAGAAACTCCTGCTGTTGATGTTATGCTTGATGAAATTGATTTGTGGTCTGAAGTAGATGGCGAATACACATCCACAGCAGAAGACTATCAAAACGCACTTGCAGAATTTGGGGTGACATTATGATTGTAACAAAAGAATATTTGAAAGAGTCCACAGCGATTGCAAAAGCTGAAACAACCACAGCATTACAAATCGTATATGATGCTTTAAACAAAGGTCAACAGCAGAAACTTCTAAAAAATGAAGATGTTCTATTGATTTTTAAGCGTTATGATGTTATGATAGATGTGGAGGAATGATATTATGGCTAAAATTACAGCGACACAGGTATTAGGCCTTGCAAGAAAACAAATTGGTGTTAAAGCAACAAACTATCGCAGATGCAAATATAACACTTGGTATTATGGGGTAGAGGTTAGCGGAACAAACTACCATTGGTGTGAAACCTTTATTCAGTGGTTGTTTGCTCAGCTCAAGGCATCTAGTATGCTTTACGGTAAAACTGCGAACTGTGGACAGCAAGGGGCTTACTTCAAGAAAAAGAAAAGACTTGTTACAAGCGGTTACAAAGTTGGTGATATTGTTTTTTTTCATTGGACTAACAGTAAATCCAGTTGGGTGCCTGAATGTTACTCCCTCGACCACGTAGGCATTATTGAAAAGGTTAATGCTGACGGCACATATACCACTATTGAGGGCAATACAGGTTCAAGCAACAACGGAGAAGTTATGCGTAGAACTCGTTATGCATATCAGATTTCTTGTGCAGGAAGACCTGATTACAAGGTAGAAAAGGTAGTCAAAAAGAAGATTGACGAAGACGGCAGATGGGGTGTAGAAACCACAAAAAGAGCACAGGAAGTTTTCGGCACTCCTGTTGACGGCAAGATTTCAAATCAAAATAAAAAGTATGCTGAAAAGAATACAGGATTATTAGCTACCACATTTGAGTGGAAAACAAAGCCAAATAAAAAAGGTTCACAGCTTATCAAGGCTATTCAGAAGAAAGTCGGTGCAAAAGTCACAGGCATTATGGATACTGATACAATCAAGTCTATGCAGAAATGGTTAAAAACCCCTGTTGACGGCTTTTGTGGAAATCCAAGCCAAATGATTAGAGCTTTTCAGAAGTGGCTTAATAAACAGGTGTAGCCGTATGATTGATATTAGTCATTTGTTTTGGATAATTCCAACTGCTCTGTCAATCGGAGCTAGTTTTGGCATTTTAATTTTAGCTTTACTTCAAACGGACAAAAAATAAAGGGTGGTACTATGAATGTCAGTTACTCACGAAGATATAACAGAACTTAAAAAGGTTTTTGACGATAGATATGTTTTGCAATCTGATTGTGCAGAAATACAAGAAAACGTGAACAAGAAGTTTGCAAATGATAACACAGAAATACGGCTTTTAAGACAAGAACAAAATCAAAATAACAAGCTCACTTGGGGCATCTTGATTGGTGTTGTTTGTCTTGTCATAGAGAGCTTTATATCAGGTTTTTTCTAAAATATTTTCAGGAGGTAAATTATGGCAGAAAAAAAGTGCAATAATTGCAACACAAAAGAAAACAAAACAGGATATGATTTGGCTGTCGCTGTTTGTGAGCGAACAACGAAAAGGCTATGGATTGCGTTAATTCTTGCAATTTTGATGATTTTTGCAAGCAACGGCATTTGGCTGTACTGTTGGATGCAGTATGACTACTCGGAAACTTATTATGAAGAAGTTTTAGTAGATAGTGCAGACGGTGGTAACGCTAATTATATCGGCAACGATGGTGATATTATAAATGGCGAGGATAAGAGTAATTAAAACTGGTACTCGAGTTCGCCGTAAGAAAAACGGCAAATCAAAAGGTACAAGGGTACGCAGAAAGCGTCGTAGATAATTATGGTGGTTTATGTTTCACACAAAATCAATAAAAATCCTAAAACTTTACAGAGAGCAAAAAGAATAACAAGGGAGTTGCAGTTAAAATACCCCACAGATTGCTTTATTTGCCCTGTAACGGCTTTTTATCACTTAATCGAAAAAGAAGTCGATAATGACTTTTTGTTCGATTTACAGCGTGATTTAATGGATATATGCGACAAGTTGATTGTTGCAAGTGATTTATGCAAAAGCGTGAAGCGCGAACTTGACTATGCCGATTTGATTGAAATGGAGGTTGAATGGCTTGAATATGAAAAACATTGAGCGGTTTAACCTATCGAGGTCGCAGTGGATTTTTCTTATTGATGAGTGGATTTTTAAGGAAACTCACAGAGAGATTATTAAAGACCGCCTATTAAACGGCTTAACCTACGAGCAGTTAGCGGAAAAGCATTATGTTTCAGTTCCGCACATCAAAAATATTGTGTACAAATGTACCGAAAAACTAATTAAACATATTTAATACGAAAAACATACGAAAACAGGCTTTTTACTTAATTGTAAAAGGTCTGTTTTTTTGTTACCCTTTTTTTAGGCGGTGAAGATATGAATATCACTAAATTTATTAGAAATCACGCAGAATTGAACAGTATGCCTTTTATGGTGGTTTTCACCACAATTCATTTCTTGCAGAAAAAGGGGTTGCTTAATATTGGCGTGGATAAAATATAACCCAAATCCAATGGGAAAACACGTTGGAGATTGCACAGTAAGAGCAATTTCAAAAGCAACAGGCGATAAATGGCATAAAACCTATTGCGGAATATGTTTGCAAGGTTTTTTAATGTCTGATATGCCAAGTAACAATGGCGTATGGGGTGCATATTTACGCAAAAAAGGCTTTAAAAGAAAAATGTTAGATAACAGTTGTCCCGATTGCTATACAGTTGAGGACTTTTGCAAAGACCACCCAAAAGGAATATTTGTGGTTGCAGTAAATAGTCACGTCTTGACTGTGGTCAATGGGGACGCACACGATTCGTGGAACAGTCTGGCAGAAAATCCGATTTACTATTTTGAAAGAGAGGACTAAACAATGGCTTATACTCAACCTTATTATGGCTACTATCCACAGTACAACAACGGAGCGACACCTGATATGCTCAATCAATTCAAGGGGCAGTATCAACCCCAAATGCAGATGCCACAGCAACCGCTTCAGCAAAATTCTACACCACCACAAATCCCTATTATAACAGGTGGACTAATTTATGTTGATAACGAAGAACAAGCAAAAAATTATTTAGTTGCTCCTAACAATGCCGTACCAATGTTTGATAAAAACAAACCTTTAATGTATGTTAAGGCTTCGGACGGTGCAGGTATGCCAAATTTCAAAAAATATACCATCTCAGAATATGAAGAAAATAACAACCTTGTAAATGCCCCTAAAACTCCCGTAGAACACACTTGTAAATGTGGTGACAAGTTTATATCAAAAGAAGATTTTAGTGCAGTAGAGGGCAAAATACAGGAAGTTATGTGCAGATTATCAGCGGTAGAAGATAATTATAACAAACTGACAGCAAAATCAACTTCAAAACCAACAAAAACAATAAAAAAGACGGAGGCTGAATAACATGGCTAACCCACTATTTGATATGTTTGGTAATAACCCAATGCTAAAACTAATTAAAGATATACAAGACTTTCAAAAAACCTTTACAGGCGACCCAAAAGCACAGGTCGAACAGATGATGAAAGACGGAAAATTATCGCAAGAGCAATTCAACGCACTTGCTCAACAGACAAACCAAATCACACAATTTATGGCAATGATGCCTAAAAAATAACGGCTTTAATCAAGAGCGTACGGCTTGATTTAGCAATATATTATTTACTCTATAGAAAAGGAGATTTTTATTATGATGGAAACAGGTTATTCACTTGCTGATATTGCGGCGGCTACTGGTAACAACGGCAATAACAACGATGGTTTTGGTGGCAACGGCTCTGGCTGGTGGATTATACTCTTATTCCTTGCCCTTGCAAATGGTAATTGGGGCGGAAATAATAACGGTGGCGGTCAGGGTGGCTATGGCTATTCACAGCCTATTGTAATTGATAGTGGTCGCTCAGGCGGTTCTTGTGGTTGTTGCTCACCTTGTGCTACACAGGCTGATTTAGCCGCAGGTTTTAACAATTCTGCTGTATTGGCTAACCTCAACGACCTTGCACTCGGTCAGGCAGGTATTCAGCAGACGCTTTGTCAGGGATTTAACGGTGTGAATACTGCTATTTTACAGAGCGGTTACAACACACAGGCAGGTTTTAATAGCTTATCTCATCAGTTGGCTGATTGTTGCTGTGGTACACAGAGAGCGATTGACGGTGTAAAATATGCGATTGCTGAGCAGTCTTGTGATACTCGCCACGCTATCTATAATAGCACTCGTGATATTATCGACAATGCTAATGCTAACAGCCGTGCAATTCTTGACTTCCTTACACAGGATAAGATTGCAACACTCACAGCAGAAAACCAGTCACTCAAGTTTCAGGCTTCACAGACAGCTCAGAACGCATTTATCACGGCAAATCAGGAGGCACAGACAGCCGAGTTAATTCGTAGACTTGGTGCTGATTGCCCTGTTCCTGCTTATGTTGTGAACGCTCCTACACCTGTATCATTTGCAACTAATTGTTGCGGACAGGTACAGTTTACAAACGGTTGCAACAACGGCTGTGGCGGTTACTAATTAAATAACTTAACTACTATCGCTTAAATGCGATTGTTCGGCTTAAATGCCGATAATGTGAAAAATAGGCGGTAGGGTAACTATACCTTATCGCCTTGTTTATTTGAAAGGATTGATTTATTTATGGCAGAGTATAGTTATATCCCCGAACAAATCGTTGCAGCAAACTCGAACATTTTGTTCTTTAATGGTGACAGATGTTGCAAAAAGGGATATATTTTACACAATGATAGTTCAGGCGTTTTCCGTATTAAAGGCATTTGCAAAAATTGTGGTTGCAAGGCTGTTTATAAAGCACAGTTTCAAGCAAATGTTTCGGTCGCAGATGCAGCGGACGGTGGCGTTCTTGAACCAATCACTATTGCCCTTGTGCAGAATGGCGAAGTCCTCCGTAACGCAATTTTTACCGTTACGCCTGCGGCTATTGGAGATGTATGGGGCATTAATATTTCGGCGTTAATTGAATTGCCTTGTGACTGTTGTGACCAAATTACAGTCCGCAATATAAGCGAAAATACCGCAATTGATGTTACAAACGCAAACATTATTTTTGACCGAGTAGCATAAGAAAGGAGCGAGATATATGCACAAAATTAAAGAAATGCTTATGAACGAGCTTTATGAGTATGAAGAAAAAGCCAAAAGAATGTCTGGCGGTAAAATTTCTACTCAGGAACTCGAAAAAATCCATAAACTTACCGATACTGTAAAAAACATCGACAAAATCGAGATGTATGAGGAGTTCGGCGAGGACGGCGAGAGTTCTTACGCTGGTGGCTCGTCTTATGCTCGTGGTCGTGGCAGAAATGCCCGCCGTGACAGTATGGGTCGATACAGCCGAGAGGGTGGTTCTTCCTATGAGGGAGGCTATTCCGAAGAGGGCGGTTCTTACAGACGTGGCGGTTCATCATATGAAGGTGGTTCATCTTATGCAAGAGGTGGTCAAGGTGGCAACAGAGGCGGTCAAGGCGGTTCATTTCGTAGAGCAGGAGGCTATTCCTACGATGGTGCTAAAGACTATATGATGGATAAAATGGAAGAAATGATGGAAATGGCAGAAAGCGAAAAAGAACGAAAAGCAATCCGCCGTTGCATCGAAGAAATCGAAAACGCTTAAGAGGTGAAACAATGATAACCGAAAAGGAATTGATGGACGCTATCTATCAATGCGAGAAAGAACCTGTCACGCAAAGCAAAATCGCAAGGTTGGCAGACTTCTATATTGTATATGACCACCTTTTCGGTGAGCCTATCGAGGACAGGGGGTACAGTTACGAAAACAGGGTCGAAAAATCTATTATACAGACCAACAGCGACACCGAGTTTTTGCGACTTGTTAATGGTAAGGATATAAACAGTGTTCTTGATGTTATGCAAGAACTTATGGAGGCTGTCAAAATCCTACAACCTCGAATGTATGACAGCGTTTTAACGAAAATTCAAGAAATCTAACCACAGGCAGGCAGGGAGTTTTCTCTGTCTGCTTTTTCTTTCGCAAAATTTTAAAATATATTTAAAAAATTTATAAAAACCTATTGACAATTATCGAAAGATAGTATATAATAAAGACACGGTAAGGTAGCGGAAACCCTACAAACCGCATATCAAAGGAGGATATTATGATTGTTGAAGAAAGAATTAGAACAATAAATGAACTTAAAAAAGAAATAGCAGAGAAAACAGCACAATTAAAAGCTATGCAACGAGGTTCGCATTTTGTTTTTACTGATTATAATGATTTTTGTAATGGTAAATATAAAGGTCATTCTTTAGGTCATTATATTTGTGGAGAATTAAGAACCCTTTGTTATAGGCTTTTATCTCTTGAAGAACACAGACGTCCTGATAAAACGTATTATTTGGACGGAGAAAAGTTGAAAAATCATCGCCAACTTACAAGTAAAGAAATTTTAATATGTAATAATATGCTTAAAGAGTTATGTCCGATTATACAAAAGTATGCTAAACAAATTTTAGATATAAAACAAAGGAATAAGGAGGCATAAAATGTATACTTGTAGAGAATGCGGAACAGAATTTGAAGAAATGAAAGAATGGTCAGATGATGACCCACGCGAGATTTTCCCAATATATTATCAAGGTTGCCCAAAGTGTGGCGATGCTTGCGTAGATGCTCAGGAGTGCAAACGCTGTAACAAGTATTTTGAAAAATATGAAATGCACTATCTTGAATATTGCCCTGAGTGTATAAAAGAAATTTTAAATGATTTTTTCGAATTCAATGTCGTACTGGAATTCTTAACAGAAAACAACTTGATTATAGACTTCTTTTTTGACTTTTATTATGATTGCGATAATTCGGTATCAACATCAAGCAACAAACTTAAAGAAGATATGATTGAGCTTTATAAAAGAAAGGCGTTTGATGATAAGATAACCGAAAAGTCGGTTTTTAAACAAGCTTTGGTTGAATATCTTTCAGATGACCCTGATGCTTATTTAGAGCTTTTAGAACGAAAAGAGGTGATTTAGTGAACACAAAAAAGAAAGACCCTAGATTTTTGAGAAATCGTAACATCCCAGTTGGTGTTACAACCCCAGTTTATGACGCGGTGGTCGAGTTAGCCAAATCAAAGTATTTATCAAAGTCAAAGATGGTTGAGGTTATCATTATTGATTATTTAGAAAGGGAGGGTATCAATGTATATTCCTGATTTTTGGTGCGGTGTAATTGCCACAATAGGATTTGAAATCGTTGGTTTTATCGGATTATGCGTGATTGTTAAGTTTAAGAATAAAACCAATGTAAAGAAAAAGTAAAAGGTTATAACAGGAGGTAAAATGACAGAGAAAGAGTACAGGGAACACCCTGCAATAAGTCGGTCGGAG
>JAZSDZ010000075.1:0-30547 GCA_045531435.1 Candidatus Fimenecus sp. | reverse complement strand
GTTACATACTCTTACAAAGTGAAAAGCGGAGATAAAGTGGAATTTGAACTTTATGAATATGATTCTGATGGTAATGATATTGTTGTTTATGAAACATCCGCAACTATAAAATAATAACAAAGGACGGTCGAGACACGCTCTTCCGTCCTTTTAATATGCTAAATAGATTCCATTTTCTTTAAGACCTCTGTCCACTTATCCTTATCAAACCACTCTTTAGGATTCATTTCGCCTGTTACATCTGTTTTTCTCAGTACATTTTCAAGTGGTATATCGTATCTTTGCATAAGCGTCAGGATCAAGTGCATACACAATTCGTCATCCGCAGAAATCCCAACAGACAACGAATTGTACTTAGTGCAGATTCCGTGATAGACTCCTAACCTACCATGCCTTGCACCATTTACCGAATCACTCATACACTTATCAGGTATAATCTGAATAACTTTGTCTTTTGTCACATGGTAATGAGGTGTAGGCCCATTATCTATGGATTGTACTACTATAAATTTTATATCTTCTGCATTTCTTCTTTGTCCATAGTCTTTGTTTCGGTTAATCTTGGATTCTATCTTCACAATCTATTCAGCCTTTCCATAGTTTTATAATACAATTTTGGATTTACTGTCTGCATTTCTTCCATCAAATCATCCATTGTGCGCATTACATCATCATAACTCTTTTTAACTACTATTCTTCTAAACTCGCTTAATGGTTCGCTTGCATATGAATAATCTGATGGTGTCTCAGGTGTATGGTCCAAAATCGTATAATAAGCAGCTAACTTAATACAAGTGTTAGCATTAGGGTTTTTCTGCCCTTGACACTTTTCAATCGCATCTAACAAATCTTTTCTTGTAATCAAGAGCATCACCCCCTTACATCATCTGTTCAAGTTTGTTAATAACTTTCTGATACTCCATGCGTGTCTGTTCATCCGGTGCTTCAAGCATAAGTTCCCTTAACTCTGATGCAATGTCTCCATTTCTTGAATATCCATTTTCATATGAACCATTTGATGAAGCATATCTACCCATGCTGTCACGCCTTGCATTTCTGCCACGACCACGGGCATAAGAACCATTATTATAACTTCTGTTGTTTCTTCCACCTCTGTAAGAACCATCATAGGAGTTATAGCCGTAAGAACCGCCGTCCTCTTCTTCATACTTTTCAATAATTTTATCAATATTTTTTATAGCATGAGAAAGTTTGTCTACAACTTCAAGACTACTTGTGGTGACTTCTTCATTGTTATATTTCTTAAGTTCTCTACAAAGTTTTTCTTTAAGTTCGTAAAGTTCATTCATAGCACTTATCCTCCTTTCTACGCTACCCTATCAATAACAAGGTTTGCGTTTTGTACTTCGATTGATGGTGTTGGTGTTGTTGCTGCATCTGCTTCTGTAGCATCAACATAGCGTACCGCTATACTAAAGCAACATCCTTTAGGAACTGTAATTAAAGCTGTGCTTGTTACATTTCCGTATTCATCAACCGCAGCCGGAGTATAAATTGCTCTACTTGTAAGTCTTGGTTCACCTAATACACTTATAGCGACTGCTACTGGTGTTATTGCCCCACCTGTAGGAATTGCAATATTACCATTAAATGTAACCTGATATCGTGCAAAACAATTAGTTGTGCAACCTTTTAGAATAAAAATACCTGTGCCATCTTCATGATAAACATAGCCTTTATTGCAAGGTATAGAATCAGTAAACAGTATAGGATTGTCCAATGCGACACTCTGAACTGCATTTGATAAATATTCAGCCATAGGTCACACCCCCTTAGAAGTTACCGCATCCACAACCATTGTTCTGATTGCAAGTAAATATTGGTGTTCTTCCGTATACAGGTGTTGAAGGAACAGGACAATTGCTAAGTCTGTTGTAAAGCTGATCTACTTCATCAGCAAATCCCTGTGCTATAAAAGCGTTCTGTGCTGTCTGTGATTCTCTAAGAGTTGCCATGTTAAGCTGCGAACGAAGATTATCATTCTCTCTCTTATATCCATCCAGTTCAAGCGCACAAAGTTTATCAAGGATTGCCTGGGTACTTCTTGTCTGAGACTCAACTATATCTCTTGTGTTGTTGGCATCAGCAAATCTTGTAGCTGCACTTTCACTCTGAACAATGTTCTGAGTCTGGCAAGTTGCAAGTCTATTTTCACAGCAGCAATCAGCTAACTGTGACTGAAGACCAAATATCTGCTGCATATTAGCCATCTGACGAGTATTTGCACCCTGTTCAATGCTTGCAAAACCATTGCAAAGCTGTGTTGAGATGCCCTGAACACCATCACGAATAGAAGTGATGTTGTCATTAAGCATCTGATTCTGAAATCCATTGGTTGTCAGTTCAGCCTGATTCATCCAAGGATATAGTGCTGCTCCGTCTGCTGCAAATCCGCCCATTCCGCCGAAACCGCCGAAGCCGCCCCATCCGTTACCAGCAATGAGAAGAAGAAGGATAATCCACCCCCAATCACCGCCAAAGCCACCCATGCCATTACCGAAACCACCTCCGGAATACATAGGTCCAACAGGCATAACCATGCCATTTTCATCTGTTAAACTCATGTTTTTTGTCCTCCTATAATTTTTGTAGGTTAGCGATTATCGTCTGTTTGATAACCGGTATATCTATAAAGCCTTGCGCACCGACTTTATGATTTTTGTTTAACTTTGATTATTAAACATCTGTTTAAATAAAGGATTGTTCTGTAATTGCTTAAACTGATTATTAGCAACATTATATTGTTCTTGGGTTATTTTCCCATTATTCATAAGATACTGAATAGCACCTTGCGGATTGCTGATATATTCTTGTGGAATATTTAATTGTTGCAATACCTGTGCCGGATTCTGCATAAACTGTGTATATGCTTGAAATAATGCTTTAATATTCATCATGCCGAAACTACCTCCGTTATTTCAGACGCGCCTAACTCTGCTTTTAACTCGTTTAACTCGTCTTTTAATTCAGTTAATTCACTTTTTAATTTAGTCATTTCAACTTTAATTTCATTACCTTGCGAAATTGAAAGATATTCATTTGGTAGTAAATCATCAGTTACAGATTCTGTTGAACCATTATTCTGCCATTCATTTTCTTCCTTAACTAATTTAAAAACTTCAAATATCGGCTGATCCAACTGCGAAAAACCTAAAGTCTTTGTGCATATATATGGTTGTGATTCAATTTTAAATGTCACACTATTTCCAGGTGCAACAGCATAATTTTTGGCTTCGTTAATATCTTTAACAAATATAAAGCCACCATTTTGAATCTGAGGAGTCTGCTGTTGTTGTACATTTTGCATTTGTTGTTGATAATACATTTGATTGTAATTAGGGTATTGATAATATGGGTACGGCATAATCATTATCTCCTTTACTTAGTCCAAAAATACTGTGGTACTTCATCTCCTGAGTTCCAAGTGTCGTACCAATCACCATTAACTATCGTAACAACATGGTTTCCTGTTCCAACGACATATGTTCCTATAGGATTGTCTCTTGCAAAATCTTTTATTGTATAACAATCTTTGCAGAACATAGGTAAATTTTCTCTGTAGAATCCATTCTGACGAAGGACAGCACCCCAAACAGAGTTAGATGAAATAACATCACCCATCTGGTAAGCGTTAACTGCAATCATTAAAAAAGCCTTTTCCCAATCTATATTTAAAGCCTTTGCAATCGCCCTGACAGAGCAATCACCAACGGATCTTCTTCCAACAGGATTAGGATTATAATATTTATACATTTTACTGTCCTCCTATGGATAAATTGTGCAATAAAAAAAGACCTACCACAATAAAGTGATAGGTCGTGAAAAGTATGCATTAAGTATGCTTAGATATCTTATCCAAACAATCCTTAACTATCTCTTTTGTTCTTACCGTTGAAAGATTGAACATCTCAGATAACTCTTCATAGGTATACCCTTCAATCTTCTTCAGGAAAATGTTTTTGTTTCGAGCGACTAAAATCCATTCATCAGACAATCTTATGATTTCTGATCGTGGTATATTAAGTTCGCTCAATCTCATGTAAAGTCCTCCTATTTTTTGACAGCTTTTGCTTTTTCAAGACTGATAGGCCCGAAGTGGCCATCCACTTCAATCTTAACCTTTTTCTGAAAAGCCTTAACAGCTTTTTCTGTCTTAGGTCCGAAAGAGCCATCGACAGCCAACCCATAGTTACCGTACCAATTAAGGAATCTCTGAAGTCTGTCGACTTGAAGTCCCTTGCTACCTTTTTTGAGTGAAGGTGGTATCACAGGAAACTGACCTGTATATCCCTTTTTGGTTGGCTTTGGAATTGGAGTTGATTTTGCTAAATCATAATCAGGTCTGCCATATCCAGCTATTCTTGCATAGTTCTTGGCATATTTTTTCTGACAAACACCCCCACCATTAGCAACAACACCGTTAACACCACTTGTGTTTCCTTCGATTGTGTAAACATATGAGTTGTCTACCTTATAAACAAGGCCGGTGTGGCAGACAATGTTGTTTGCGCTTTTGAAAAATATCTGGTCTCCGACTTGTGGGTTGTTTGACCATCTATTCATTCTGACATACTGACTTCTTGCTGTCGGACAATATGCTGTCCATCCACCAAGCATTTTCTTCGCTATATCCTTGCCATATGCTTTCAGAAAACACCAATCAACGAAGGTTGCACACCATGCATATCCGTCCACAAAGGGTGCGCCTATTTCTTTCTGCATATCCCTACCATACTTAGTGTAATTGTTGTATCCGGCATTTGCAGTTTTGCTGTCCAAATCTTTTGCTGATTTCTTCTCCAAATACCCTACTTCAGCAAGTGCTATTTCTATTACTTTGCTTGCGTAATTCATATGATATTCCTCCTTTATCCGTTGATAGGGTCAAACGATGGTTCTGTCCACTCTGTATTATAATCAACAGTATTATTTCCTGCTGCCATACTACTTGTTATGATTGCTTTTTCTACTGTTCCGTGTAGCGTATAAGAACTTCCACTCATAGTTGCACCTACATAATATGAACCATTTATATTGTAGAACGTAAGTGACCCAGTTACGTCTGCACTCATATCAGTATTATAACCTAAATAGTTAACTGCAACACCCACTCTATCCATAGCATACACTTTTAAATTAGTAGGTACTGGCTGTCTGTATTTGTTGCTTACAATAGTATCAATAACAAAGTTTTCAAACCATATCTTATAATTTCCAGTAGCCTTTGTTACTCTAACCACCATTGTCTTTGATGGATTATAATACCAATCATAATTAAACTGTGATGGGTCTACACCTTGCACATTAACAACCACTTGTGAGAATCCCTGTAAACCATCACTTGATGCATTATATGTACCATTCTCTGTAATTGTTTTTGTTCCTACATTAGGTTCTACATCAACCTCAACTTCCGAATACCCATCAGCACTATCATCTTCAGCAGAGTAAGTACCATTTTCAGTTATAGCTTTAGTAATGAGGGTGGGAGTAGAACCTCCACCACCTAAATACTGAACACCATTAAGCATTATCTTCTTAGAATTTCCGTTTAATATTACGTTTGGCATATATTCACCTCCTAATCGTTTTCGTAGATGCGGACTCCGCTAACTACAAACTCATAATAATAATCGGTGCCATCTGAGCCCAACATTAGAGTTGTGGATTTTGGATTCGGCTGTACATAGGGCATTTTAAAGAATAATTTATCATCCGCATATAAACATACTTTATCTTCGCTATCACACAATATTTTAATGGTCTTTCCAATAAAAGCATGAGCATTGCTTAAATCTATTTCGCTTGAAACCTCAGAATCCCTCCACTTATAATTCAAATACATTCCCCAATGAGATGTAGAACTTCTATACACGAGCCCTTGTGTCTGTGAAACCATAAGTAAGCGACCATTTGCACTTGAAAAACCTCTATTCATAGAATATATATCTATTTCATAAACATAATTTTTATTGTAACCTTGATTAAAATTTACACAATGCGCGCCAGAAATAGATGTAATATGAACACCATCACTTTGCAAATTTCCGCCTGTTGCTTCTACTCCTTGAATTTCATCAATTCGTGACTTAGTAAAATCCCAGTTATACAGATAGTCATGTTGTGGTTCATCTTCATCTTGATAGGCAACATCCTTATACATAATCTTGCTCTTAGAGTCCTTATACATGATTGTATGCTCTTGATTTTTATACATTATCTTACTCATAGCTTTACCCCTCTGGAATAAAGTAAATAGTATTAACATCCATCTTTTCTTCCTGTGTTAGTGCATCATATTGTGCCTGTGTCAATTCTACAAACTTTTTACTCGTTATATTTGCAATTCCATTTGTGACAACTGATACATTGTCTACTCTAACATCCGTTACACTATTTGCATTGGAATCTGTGATAAAGTATGCTATCCCATCTGTAAGTTTACTTGACGGTAAAGCATCATACTGTGCTTGTGTTACTTCTTTGTAGGATACTATCTGTGCTGTCTTATTATTATCAAGTACGGATACCCCATTGACTTTTACATCTTGTACTTTTCCGCCTTCTTCTAAAACCTCGTCTATGGCATCTTGCACATTATCAGCTTCGAGTCCACTTGATGTGTTATCATAATCAACTGCATCTGCACTCTTTGCCATTACATCTTTAGCAAGTATCTTCCTTGAACCGCCATCATTTTCGACTGTGGGTGTTGATGTATTATCAAGTGCGATATAATCATTATCTTCAACTTGTGGTGCTGTCGGCAACTGTGTTATTCGCTTATTCGCCATCTGCTTTGTCCTCCTTGTTGATTTCTTCATTAACGACTTTTCTCAGTTCAGCATTTTTCTGTCTGTTATACTCCTTGCTGATTTGCTCATACTGCATTTCAGCATTTTTCTCGACAGCCCTTTGTATCATGGAGATTTTGTCAAGCATGATGCTGAATGGTATCCTCTCACAGTATTTGTTGACTACGTCCGTTAGTTCTTCCGCAAAGTCGCTAATTTCTAAGATTAGTGGTTTTTCCATTTATTCTTCCTCCGTTATCTGATTCTGACTGCTCTCATGTTTGGTGTAACACTTAATTCACTACCGCTGTTCTGCCATGCTGTCAGATAGAATGTAGTCTGACTTGATATTTGCCTTATGGTTGATGTATGAGGTCTTGTAACTGAACCTTGAACAGCATCTATAACAATTCTTGATTCATCATCACCACTTGACGAGTTTGCTGTTGCTGATATAAGCAATAACCTTCGCCCTGTGTTATGTTGTGGAAACTCAGCATTTCCATCTATTACCCAAACTCCAGCACTCAGCGTTACTTTCATAACAGATACAAACGTAGATGGTCCAACCGCTGTTGATAGTCCACTTGATGTTCCGTTTACGATTGATCCTATCGGTGTCAGACTGCCTATGACTGTATCCAAGTCTGTAGTGTTTGAACCTGTCCAGTTAGTCAGTTTTCTGAAAGCACCAGCTTGTACATATCCCTCATGTGCATTAAGAGCAACAGAAATAACCGATGAACTTTCACCCATCTGTAAACCCCAAGAATGAAGTTTAAGATACTTTGGCTGATTACTGTCCGTATCAGTAAAGGTTATACTGTTAGGTTGTAATGTACTTGTTACTGTTCCGCTTGTTTTTGATAGTTTTGTACTGTCTATATTCCAACCACCTATCTCGCCACTTGTTGCTGTTATCGCTCCTGACGCTGAAACCTTGAAGTATGTGCTGTTGATTTCAAGCTGATTTGATGTAAGTTCTATCTTATTATTGGCTATAAATGATATATTGTCAGCAGATACTTTAAATTCAGTTCCGGTACTTGGGTTTGCACTCAGTTCTGCTTGTACTATCTTTCCGGTTGCAGTTTCTACTTTCAAGACTATCTGATTTGAAAGTTGGTCTATCGAACTTTGTACCCTTGTGTCAACTGTAACAGCCCATACTCCTTTGAATCCTTCGGGTTGCACCAAATCTGTAGTGATAGATTCATATTCCGTATAGATAAGTGTTATCGTATCCCCACTCTTAGTGTACTCATCTGTCATCTTCTCACCATTTATGTAAATAGGACGATAGCAAGTTCTGTTTATGACTCCACTTTTAGGTGGTAGTATCAGCTTTAGCCATACTTCCCTTGTAGTGTTTGTTATATCAGCACCTAATGTAAGTTCTACACAAAGTCCGATTTTATCTTCCAAAACAAAATCTGCATAAGATGCATCATTTGATAAGTCCACCGTAAGCACATTCCTATCATAAGAGTTCAGTGATATAAACATACTCTTTGAAACCCAACTATACTCATCAGTTTCTTCATCATAAACCGACTGAAACAAATTAGCAGATGTTCCACCATTATGCACAAGGAAGTACATACCCTCATTATCTTCAGCACTTGCGTAGAGGTTTAAGTCGATTGGAACATATTCTGTGCATATAATCTCGTTGTAATGACTTATAGGTGTTGACAGTGTTGCGTCTGACCAAAAACCACTTATTGTACTTAATGAGTTACTTGTCACCCACGATTCATCAGCTATAGAACCAACTAATACCCCGTTGACTTCTGTCCTTATTTCCCTTGCTGTCTGCTCAAATTTGGTTGAAGTTTCTTCCTCAAAGTCTTCCAACTCTGAATAAAACTGATCCACATCAACTATCAGCTTATGCACTCTGCCTTTTGTTCGCTTTAGTTCTGACTGCATACTGTTGACTGTCGATTCTCTTTCGAGATTACCACTTGCCGATATACTGTCCACAAGTCCTTGCAGCCCTGTAAGGGTTCTGTGCATAATGAATGAGTTGATTGCAAAGTCTGCATATCCATTGTCGGGGTCATAACGCTTTATATTCAGCGCGACGCTTGTTCCTATCGGTAGCGTGGGATTTCCATATGTGTTGACATTAAATGGTCTATAACTGAATGTTCCAATCTCAGACAGTAGATTTTGTAGGGCTGTGGTAAGTTCCTGAGTGCCTTCAGTTCCGTATATCAGAGGATTATTCTCAATTATTAACGGATTTGTCATAGTGCCTACTGTAGTTCCTACATCTTCAGCTTCACCCCTTGCCACAATTCCTGTTATCAAATCTGTTTCATAGTCTTCGTATTTTCCTGTGCCATCAATATACCAACCATAAGTCAAAGTATCTGTTGATGGTAAACCGATATACTCAAAGTCTCCATCCCTGTTGATGTGTCCGAACACTCCGTTTAATTCACATATAGCGTTAATTATGGTCTTTCCAGACAGTACACCTTCAGCCACGAAACCACCCTGTATCATGAAATCGTCATTTGTCAGAGTTGTTGTAACCTGGTCTACATCAGAAAAGTTTGTGAAGAAACTATCCCTAAAATCCTTAACACTCATAGGGAATGTCAACGACTCATACCATGTTTTTACATCGGCATTCAGTATGTCATACATAAGGTCATAGCACACAAGGTCTCTCCACATACGATCATTTGATGGTTGGTCGGAAAACACTTTAAATGTTCCATAAGGCACTTGTGGTTTAACACCACCGTCATATGTCATAAACACAAGGTAGTCCCCTTGGTCATCGACTATATAATTTCCGTTGTTATCAATGAAACGACTTGTTTCGCCTTCAGTCTGTAGTTCCATAGTGACTGTCAGCAGCTTGCCTTTAAATGAATTGTTATTGACTACTCTGACTCTAAAACAACTTGCTTCACATGAACCGAACACAAGGTCATCACCACTGCTACTCAGCGATTCTTCGAGACTCATTTCCTCAGAACAGATATCCTCATTGGTCAGTTCGATATCTTCCTCATTCGGTTCGCTAAAAACAAGGTGCATATTCTTGAATACAGGATGTTGAAATATTTCGTCATAATCATATATTGTCATTTTTCATCCCTCCTAATATTCAATAAATGCTATTCGTATCGGCATATATATGTTCTTGTTATAAAATTCATACTCCATGGTTCCAGGCATATAAAAAGAGCCGGTCTTGTAAGAATCCGACTCTGGGTCATAATACCTAAGTTCTACATTTCGTTCAGTCGTGTCAGACATTTCCTGTCTGATGTTATCCATCAATGTTCTGAACTGCCTGACAGTCATATATGGTGTCTGAAACTCCATTTTGTTAGCCTGATGCGGCAACACATTTCTGTGAAGTTTTCCGTTTCCATCCCTATAGCTGTCTAAGTCCTGTGTGTTAATCGACACTTTGTATGAACTTTTGAACATATATTTAAGGGGGATAGGATAATCCCCCACTTTGATGTAATAACTTCCGTTAAAAGCCATTATCCCACCCCTTTCTTAGAATAAAAATGGACTGTTGCCAGTCCTGTTGTTATAGTTCTGTGCTTCTTGTCTTGTGGCATTAAACACTTCCCTACTACTTATTGTTACATCTTTGTTTGCTATCTGCTGAAGTAGTCTGTTCTGTTCAGCAAGTAGTCTGTTCTGCTCCTCGATTAGTGCTGAGTCGTTGTTAGTTCCAAAACTTGTATTCGTATTTGGATTGCTGATACTTCCTGTAAAACCAAGTGATTCAGGACTCGCAAATGTTCTGTATTTACCGGCCTGTTCTAAACCATCAAGCATTACATTTGCAATCTTCTTTATACCACCAAGGTTTCTTTCAAGTGGGATAAGTGCTTCTGCTCCACTCTCACCCCAAATTGCATTAACAGGTTTTGAAGTTACACCACCTTCGGCTTTCAGATACGGAATGTTTACATTCTTAAATAAGGCAACCTTATGCAAAGATGTGTTCAGTTTTCCAATGATGTTTGAGTTTATCCAGCTTTTTATACTTGCAACTGTTGCACTTAGAGCTAATCTTATATAAACTGTTTTACCTGTGAATTTCTTTTTCAGACTATTCCATTGTTTCTTTAACCTGTCCCATGTAGTACCTATAGAAAGATATACATACTTTGTTACATTGTTGAAATTTCCTATAAGGCTATTCCAGTCGCTTTTTAAATCACTCCATTTTGTAGCAACTTTGGCTTTCATGTCAGCTGTTTTATCTTTTATATTTTTGGTTATATCTCCCCACTTATCTTTTAGGTCATCCCACTTAGTCGCGATGGCCGCTTTCATGTTTGCTGTTATGTCTTTAATGTTGCTTGTAATTGCTGTCCAACTTGACTGAATATCACTCCATTTCGTAGCAACAGCGGCTTTGATATTTCCGACTACATCTTTAATGCCACTTGTTAATGTTTCCCATTCTTTAGTAAGGTCAGCTTTTGTATCATTAAACTTTGCTGATATGCCGATGTATATGTTCTTGCCTTCATCAAATACAGGTTGCATCCATTCATCCCACATGGCATCCCAACCCTCTTTAAATGTGCCTTCGGTAATAGCCAACTTAATGTCTGCTATTTTCTGAGTAATTGACATTTCACTTGCGGCAAAGTATTCATCATTAGCACCCTTGCTTATAATTCCTTTATCCGATAACCATGCTGAGATAAACTGTCCTAAAGTGGTTCCAAACTGATATCCGATAGTTGCAGCAGCGGCCATGGCTAATACAACTCCACCGACTTTTAGTCCTACACTTGCTATGGTTCCGGCATTTGCTGCAAGGGCTGTCGTAAGGTTTGACACGATCGAACTACTTGCTAATGCGGCTAATGTCTGTCCGGCAACTCCACTTACAACAGAAAATGCTCCGACAGCTATAACAACAGTTCCAACATCAAGATTTCCTAAGAAACCGGCTATATCTTTTCCGACTTCTTTCCACTCTATGTTTTTGACCGCTATTGTTATTGCATCGAATAAAGCATCCTTAACATTGTTAAGTAGTTTCGCCAAGTCTTTGCCTTCTACACCCTTGAAGAATCCGTTTATTCCATCAGCGATTTTTGTACCAAGATTTGACCATGTTTCTTTGTTGGATAAAAGGTCATTCAGAGCATCAACTATTCCGTCAACGACTTTACCGACTTTCCAAGCTATGCCTGATACATCTATCTTGCCGATTCCATCTGCTATATTCTGTGCTATAGCTTTAAAATTGGTTTTCTCTAAGGCTGCAATTATTGCATCGAGTATTCCGTTAGCCCATATATTAAAGTTCTCAACAATCAATGCTAATGGATTTGACTTAACAAAGGCATTTATTCCGGCCGCAACAGAAGTTCCTAAGTTATCCCACTTGATTGCTTCTCCAACACCTTTACCAAATTCAAGTGCAACATTGATTGCTTCGCCTATAGTGGTACCTAATGCACTAAACAAATCAGGTGTTATAAGACCATTTATAAAATCACCAAGGTCTTTACCAAATTTAGCTGCTTTGGCTTTCAGATTGTCCCATTTGATGTTGTTAAGCTGTTCGGTCAGCTTTTCGGATATAGCCGCTCCGACACCTTCCCAATCGCCTTCTTTGATTAACTTAGCAAGTTCTTTTCCGAAGTCTCCAAGAACATTATCAACATTTTCTGTGACATATGTGACACCACTACCACTTCCACCGGTGCCACCACCACCGCCACCACCTGAGTTATCATTAGTGGTCAGGTTGTTAAGTTCGTCAAATCCTTGTAACTGTTTATTAAGTTCCTTTGCTGACTTTGCCGCACTACCTACATTTCCGGCAACCGCTCCTGATGATGCAACAGCCCTTGAATAAGTATCCTTACCCATGAGTTTTGCAGTAAAGGCTGAAAATACATTCATGGCCTTGACTAAGTAATCAACAAGTGTCTGTAATGCTGGTGCTACCGCATTAAATATAGGTTCAAATGCCGCACCAAACTGAAACTTAAGAGTTGTAAGTGAAGTCTTTAAACCTTCAATATTTGATTTTGTAGTCTGAAAGAATGCTCCACTCTTTTGAAGTTCTCCGAAACTCTCTATGACAGCTTTTCTCAGCCTTCTAAATCCAACATAAAGACTTCTGATTCCAAATCCATATTTAAGGATTCTCATAAAACCTTTGTCCATAAATCCGTGGAACTTATTCATTCGTGAATTGATATCACTCATGCTGTCTTTAAGTTTTGAAAAGGCTGAACCAAGTCCCTTAATTCCATGAATAAGTGTTCCGGCTCCCAATTTCGCAAGTTGCTTTGATACTTCAAAAGCCTTTTGTCCGATTATCTCTAATGGCTTAACTGTCGGTTCTGGATTGATTCTTACTCCATCCGTGGTACTTTTAAGTCCATTAACCTTGTTCATGGTTGCTTCGAGTTCACTTCTAACGCTGACTACACTTTCCCTATATGAACCATAAGGATCAGTAAATGCAGTTCCGTTTGTAATCATTTCGCGCTGTTTATCCGCCAGACCGTCTAATTCTGTGCGCGTTGAAGAGATTTCACTCTTTAACCTTATAAATTGGTCGTCTGACATCGAAACTTTCCCCGAAGCCACATTCCTATAGTCTTCCTGTAGCAACTTCAACTTATCATCGAGTGATTTCATCTGATTCTCAATTTGAATAAATGAATCAGTTGGTATTCTTGTGTCGCCAAGACGCTTGAATTTTTCATCGATAACATCTAAGTCACCGATAAGTGAAGCGGCTTTTCTGTTAAAACTCGTTATCGCACTTGCATCACCACCCATGGCGGCATTTGCAATCGATTTGAGTCTTGTCATTTTGTCTTCTATTTTTTCTACTTCTCGTCCCATTTTGTTGGTCGATGTAGAAACTCCTGAAGTGTCTACTTTAGGTGCTACCTTTATATTACTGACACCCTTCATCTTTGATGCAAGGTTATCAATAGATGCAGATAATTTGTCGAGAGAACCTGTCATTGTGGCTATGCGACTAAGACTTGACTGTATATTTGCCATGCCTTTAGTGTCTATTCCACCTAAAGCCTTTTTCATGCTTGTAAGATTTTTTTCAAGTTTCTCAAAGACTTTACTCGCTTCTCCGGCAGACGCTTCGACTTCAAGCGTCAACTTGTCTATTACATTCTCTGCCACCTAAAACACCTCCTTCCTTTTACAAATTTATGTATCAGGATTTTTGTATCGTCTACACAGCATATCGCCCCACAACTCAAATCTGCGTGTCAGTTCTTCTTCTTTGGCTATTCTTTCCTCTTCCGTAAGTGGGAATATCTGTATGGGTTCTTCCACATACTTAGCCTGACTCTGTGATTTACAAAACATAGGTTGTAGTACCATTGAAAATGCTGTCGTTAATGCACTCATTCCGTAGTTGCCTACCCACATATGGATAAGTTCGTTTTTCTCTTTTAGTTGCGCTTTCCATACTTGTTCATATACTTTTATTTTCCGTGGGTTGCTTTTCCAAAACTCACTTTCGGTCATTCCGTATTTTCTGCAAGCCGGGAACCACTTCTCAAAGAGTGCCATTCTGCTGAAGTTTAAGACTTCTTCTTCGGATTCTCCTCTGGAGTCTCTGTCTGTTCCGTCTCGTTCTCCTCGTCCAGTTCGAGTATCTTGCGAAAAAAACCTGATTCCGTTAAGGCATTGTTATAAGTATCAAACAACTCCTCAATCTTTCCATCATTCATGATATAAGTTGAAATCAGTTTAGATGCTTCTTTAGCATCAACTCCGATTACATATGCCACAAAAACATTAAGTCCGGCCATTCCACCAAGTTTTTTTGGCTCTACTCCGTTTAAGTCGAGTTGTACAAGAAAATCAAAGTCAAGTTCAGGTATCTGATACACTTTTCCGTTAATAGTCATCTTTTTCATTTTTTGTCCTCCGTTAAATAAAAAATTTATAAAAAAAGGGCGCAACAATCGTATGACTATTGCGCCGAATTGGTTATCAAGTTATTGAAATGTTATCAACAAGTTTCTTATGCTGATGCAGCATCTGTTGGCTTTGCGGCTGTCTCCCATGTAGGCTCATTGATAGGTGTAACATAAACTGTTGTATCCCATACTGAATTCACTTCCATGGTTGACATACCAAGTCTTGTTGGCTTTCCAGCAAAGAAGATAGCCTTTGACATCTTCGGATGATAGATAGTGAACCACATTCTCTTGCCTTCAGCTTCGAGAGTCTCAACTGTATCACATACATCTTCCCAGATATCAAGCAGTTCTTCGGACATACCAAATCCAAATCCTAAAGCACCACCAAGGTCTTTAAGAAGTGGCATATAGCTTGTATACTCCTCATTATTCAGAGAAGTTGTCTCACCTGTGTTTGGCTCCGGATTGAACTCAGGAGTGCTTTTAATTCCAGGTATATTAGTGTAAGCTGTCGGACGAGTACCTTTGGTAACTTCAGGTGCATATCCAAAACGAACACCGATAGTCGATAAATCGATCATTTGCTTTTACCTCCATTATTTTTTGCATGAAAAAAGCACCCTTTAAGGTGCTTAAATCTCTTAAAACGAATCGCCACTTGCAATGACTCGATTGCATCGGACCACATATGTATGCAAGTTATTGTTTCGAGTATGTATCGGTAACGATAAAATCGTAAAGCTGAGTGCTTTCATACTCATAACAACTGCATCTATAACAGCCTTTGCATCCGCTTTATTAGTATTAGTTGTGACGATAATTTGTATAGTGTCTCTTAGAGCATTTATAGATTTGTTTTCCAAAGTGACTCCAAGTTCGGTAGGTTCCAACTCATGCACATAAACATTCGGAAAACTCTTAATGTTGTCAGAGTATTCATCCGTGAATGATATGTTTGGGAATCTTCCATCAAGGATTCTTGTTACTCTCACTTTCAGTTGTGTTTTGACTTCGTTTTCAACTTTCAGTAAATCCATAATCAGCTCCTAAATATTTCTGTTGCTCTTATGATGGCCTGATTTCGTATTGTTTCTGCCGCACCATAAATCGGCATCGTTGCTTCAGTACCGATTGAACGCTTTGATACATTACTTCCGGCATTATCAGAATCGCTATAATACCAATAGCCGGGATTGATAGCTTTGTTTGGTGGATTCTTACTTGGATAAGTACCAACTCCATACCCAAACTCAGATGCTTTCGGATGTTCCTTGCCTGTGTTGTAAGCTATACCGGCTCCAAACTCGACAAATAAAACATCGGGACCAACTATTGATATCGTTGCTTTAATGATGTCTCCCATAGGATTGACTTCAAACTGCACATCCGGCAGCTTGCTGTCTCCTTGGGTTGATGCAACTCTCAGCATCGCAACACTTACACCATCCTGTATAAGAGCATCTACAAATCTTTGTATTTTTTCATTCAGACTTTCGCGATATTCTCTTAATTCCTTTATTGCGGCATCTATCGAACTTTCACTAAAGCTGAATTTAATTGTTTTAGCCATCCTTATCACGCGCCTTTAAGATAAATCGTTCTTCGTTTAGAGAAGTTTTAACAGCTATTACCTTATAATCTGCTGACTCAGGTTTGACCACATTCCCCTCAAACTGAGGTACGGTTTCACGCCATATCAGCGTGCGTTCATTAAATGGCAACGAACCCTTGTCTGCACATATTACTGCGTTATAGTCGCCCTCATTAAGTCCATACTCCGCAAGCCTTGTCTCGCCACTATTAACACTTATATTAGCTTTAAACTCTATCGGCTCACTATAGCTTGACAGCGTGACAGACTCCACAGGGACCAACTCGCCATCTACATCGGTATAAATAATATTGCCGTCAGCATCTCGCTCATATTTAGTTACACTACCAACATAGTTAGAATAATACATAACTTGTTGGTTTTTGCGTAATGTTCTCATTCTTCAACCTCTGGCAATCCTGTTACGATTGATGTAAGGATAGATAAAACCCCGGCAAGCAGACTCGCACTAACTACCATAAGCCAGTTGACTTCTGATATAAGACTTGCTGTCCCTATAGTTGCTATAGCCGTCTGACAGACTGTCCTTAAGGCTCTTATGAGTGCTTTCTTGATTAAGTCTTTGCTTATCATATTGCTTTCTCCTCCCTACCTTCAATTCGATCAATCCGATGATGTGCTGACTTAGCAGATTGTTCAACGACAACCACGCGTCTATCAATTTCTTCCACCTTTTTATTTGTGGCTGATATATCATATTTGATGTCTTTCACATCTGATGATATATCATCAAGTTTAATATTGATTTTTGCATCCCTTGCCGCTTTTTCTTCTATGTCTTTCACATCGGCCCTTTGGTTATTTTTTAATCCGAAATAAATAGCAAATGCAGCAGCTATGCCTGATATTAGGACTGATACCCACACATTCATATCTGCGCTCCTTATTTCTTAATAAATGTACGCCGCCCACCACCTATTTAAAACGCACACCCTTGCAACCAAGGATGCCACGAAGGCACGACACCCTCAATCACGCACACCTACTAAATTACATTAGCAAAGGGCAAAACACCATGAAAGCATTTCGCCCTATCCACATAACCACGGTTTATACCGTTTTCATTATGCGTTTCCTGTCCTTCGACACCACGCATATTAAAGTCATATATTGCTAATTTTTTTATGGCAGATGTATAGTTCTGCAAATCTGTTTCGATGTCCTCGCTTGACATATCCTCCGGATATCGTCTCGCTTCGGTTATCTCTTTTATTGCATCGTTGAGGATTTCGCTTAATATGGATATCTCACTTTCCTCCGTAAGCCCTAATCTGGTTACAAGTGAATCAAGTATTTCCTGTTCCATATTTATACCTCGTTATTCTCTTATGCTGATGGTGTATCTCCGATAGTACCAACAACTACTCCGTAAAGGTTCTCAGCAAACAGCTTAACACCTGATACTACAGAGTTGTTTACTGTGTCTCTGTTATAGTCAGCATACTCATGGATACCGATAAGACCTGTTTCATCAGTTGTGAACTCAAATCCTTCGCTGATATCTGCTGTGCCGGCATTTACAAAGTAAAGTACGATGTTGTCCTTTACAGTTGCATAAACCTTACCCTTTGGAACATCACCATTAAGGAATACATCTCCAAGTCCAAGGAAGTTCTTAAGATATGTCATTCCGAAAAGTGTCTGTGTGCTTATCTGTGCAGAACCAAGATATGCTGCAACATCAAGTGGGTTGAGGAAGAATACAGGCTGAACATCTGTATCCTCAAATATAACCTGAAGCTGTCCCCAAGCATTAGCGATAGTATCCTGGAATCCATCACCTGTAGCTGTTCTTGTGCCTGTTGCAAGGAATGAGAAGAAGTCACTTCTGATACCTCTCTGAATATCCTTAATCATCTTATCTGTTGTAGATGTAACAGCCTGATCATATCCCTTATCATTGATAGCTTCGATTGTAGTTGCTTTTCTCCACTTCTTAAGTGTTATCTCTCCGATAGGCTCCCATGTAGTAGCAAACTCACTAAGTGGAATTACTTCACCTTCAGGAATCTCACCACTTTCAAGTGTTCCAGTAACCTTCATAACCTTAAGAACTGATCCTGACTCTTTCTGAATTTTTCTTGTTACTCCAAGTGCTTCAACAAGTTTTCTGATATCTCCGCTGAATATCTCAACGAACTCTCTTTCACGGACTCTCGCAAAGTTAACTGATTTTGACAGATTATCTTCTGCGCTCGTTGTAATATTACCCATTACTATTTCCTCCTGTTTAAAAAAATTTAATTAAACAACTCCCAATTCTCAGCCATTGCTTTACGCTTTTCGGCTCTGTCAGGAATTGCTAAAATCTGCTCTTTGGTCATTGACGCGTATACACCCGTCTTTGCCCTTGGTATATCTTTGAGAAGTTCCTGTTCTTTAGCTTTCAGCTTTGCATCGATAATCTTTTTCTGAAGTTTGAAAAGTGTTTCGATATCGCCGTCAACTTGGGCTATTGCCGCTGCTTGCGCTGACTCTTTGTCATAACCCAAATCCAGGTAACTCTCTGTATATTTATGAACGGATACCTCACGCTCTAACTCCGCTAAGCGTTCATCACGCCTTGCTTGTTCCTCTGCTTTCTCAATGCTTGCTTTTTCTTGTTCAGATAGCGTTGCATTGTACTTTTTTTTATAGTCACTTGCTTCTGAGGCAGCCTTATCAAAAGACCTTTTCAACTTAGCGTTTTCAAGAAGAAGTTTCTGAATCTGATCTTCTTGGTTTATTGGTGACGGGGTAGGCGTTTCATCAGCTTTTAACACGCCAGTATCTGTCTTTTTCTCCGGCTTTGTGACATCATTTACATTAGTTTCGGTTGTCTGAACATTGTTATCGTCCATAAATAATTACCTGTACCTTTCTGCGCTTTTTAAAGTGCATCTCCGCACTAATTATCTGCGTTTGTTATAGTCAGTTCTCTCTGCTTATTTTTGTGCGCTTTTTTAGGTGCATCTCCGCACCGATATATATAAAAAACAGATAATCAATCCTCTAAAAATACGAAGATATGACCACCTGTTTTTCTTTTCTTTGTTATCTCTTGTCTATTGCCTATAATTAGATGTGCGTTTGCCTTGCAAACTCTCATAACATTGCAAGCATACAATTCTAACTCTTTTGCTGCGGTTGCAGCATTTTCATAAATACTTATGATTTTATTGTCATCATCAAGTATCGCTACCTGTTTGTAATGTTTGTGAGGAACACCCCTTTTGTTTCTTGATGAATATTTCCCCAAGTTATCAATAGTTTTTTCTCGCCTTTTAGGATGGATATTCATCGAGTAAATACAATTGTACGACTGAGTACACCATTCAAGGTTATCCATATGGTTGTTTTGTGGATTCTCGTCTTTGTGATTTACAACAGGATAATTGTTAGGGTTTTTAATAAAAGCTGTTGCAACTAACCTATGGACTAAAAAGAATTTCGTTCTTTTTTTGTTGTTTAATGCAACCATTTTGTATCCGTTATTATTTGTAGTAAGTGTAAGGTTTTTAATCAATTTTTGATTTCTAAACTTCAGACTTCTTACATTACCCAAATTGCTAACCTGATACCGCCCTTCATACCCTTCGATATCTTTCCATATTTCATTTTCCATATTCAATTACCGCCTTTCGTAATTTGCCTTAAATATAAATAGCAAGGAAACAGATAAGGCTTTCTGCTTTCGTGTTGCAATCACTATCCTTGCTATAATTAACTTATTTATTTATGTACAAAATAGAGCATCTACAACCAATCACTTCTTCCGGATGCTCTGCTCCTGTGCTGAACTCACTTGTCACATCCTTTGGATAGAGCATTCTTGCGGCTCCCACATCGAAATATTCATCTATGGGTAGTGTCACCCCATAGACCTCTATGTGTGTCTGCCTTACTCTGTCATCAGGATATACTTGCCACACCTTGTAATTCTTTCCATCTGCAATGGCTTTAAAGTAGTCCGATGCATTGTATATGGTGTTGGCTTCATTCTCAGCTATAAACATGGCTCTGTCATCAGAAATCCAATAAGGTGTTTCCTCGTCATATGATATATCATTAGGTGCTTTTGCCATGTTATCTACTGTTGCTTTGTATATTTCCTCTGTAGTATCCATGACATACTTGTCAAGGTCTTCATCAGGAATATGTATATCTTCTTTACCGCTTACTGCGTCATATAACATATATACCAGCTGTTGTTTATCGGACACAGGATTAAGTGTCCCACTTTCAATCCTTTGCGCTATAAACTCAAAGTATATGGCAAGTGCATCTTCAAGTATGAAGGCAAGGTCTATTCTTTGCTTTTTCTGCTTATCTGTTATAAGCATATCTCCAAAATAATCGGCATACGGCTCTGAACGCCTTTTAAGGATATTCAGTTTATCGAAATTCTGTGTTTCTGCCATATGCCACCTTAATTATTCGGATTCTGTTCGACCTCTTCTACTTCTTCTACATACATTCCGTCTATATTGGGACTGTTGTTGACCTGGTCTATTATATTGTCAGAATCTTCACTATCTGCTGTTGGTTCATCACTTTTAATCTGACTATCCTGAAACTCTTCGATTCGTTCTTTGGAATCTTCCCAAACCTGTGCCGGATCATCAAAGAAGTTGATTGCCTTTATTGCATGAAGTCCATGTATGCCATGACTCAGCATTGTTGCAAGTGCATTTGTCTTGACTGTCATTTCATATGACTTCTGACGCTTAATATATGGCTTTACATCTATAAGCCTTAAGCCATTTACAGGGTTATCTGCTTCAATCTTGCCACCGGCAGATATCGCCCTGAAGACAACTCTTAACTCAGCTGTCTTGCACATATCCTGTATGTTTTCTTTTTTGCTTGCAGATGCTTCAGCAGCAGACCAACCAGATGCATCACTCATGGCTATTCCTGTTGAACCACCTGAATTGTCATTTCTCTGAGGAACATCACACTTAGCAAGTATCATCTGACGCTTTGTGACTATGTTATTGAGTATTCCGCCATAGTCATAAGTAATGGTCAAAGGTGAAATGAATGGTGTCTTACCATCCATAGTCGTGTATGTCTGTAACCATTGTCCATTAGACGGTTTCTGTACCGTTGTGGTAGTCGTTCCATCTGGATTCTTAATCTCTATAGTCTTAAAATCGACATCGTTTGTATGCCATATAGCCTGTGTATTTTGGTCTACATCATTAAGGAAATCTGAATTAAGCAGATTCAACGCATCCATTTCAGGAATCTGACGCTCAAAACATCCCATTCTGTCATAGGCCCTTATCCACTCGACTATAGGTATCACTCCTAAAGGATTGCTATACTCTTCTATGTCCTTTAGCCGTCTGACTATATATCTTGAACTTGGTGTAAAACAGGTATATATAGTCTCACCATCTATGTTCTTATCACTAAATGTGACACCCATCACTATCCTTTTGTCTGTATAGTATGTACTTCTTACAACAAAGGTAAACTCAGGGTCTAATACATCATGTGTAAATGGACTTTCACCATCAACATACTCTGTATTGATGTCAACATAGGTGTATCCGATACCTGTTATCTCGACATATCTCGCAAGTTCCTGTTGATGTCCTCTGTTGCCGGCAATCTCATAATATTCATTCAGTCTTGCTATGGCTTCAGATTCTACATTGGAACCGCTGTCCGTAACACCGCGTTGCACAAGTGTTATCGGATATCCCCAGTCATAACCAAGTTTGAACTCTGTTATCTGATTCGCTATGTTGTCAACATCGCATATATCGATATCTGCTCTTACAGTCTTTTCTCTGTTAAGTGGCTGCACGCCTTTTTCATACTTAAGCAGATACTGTATGTCGGCTACATTCGACATATGCTCATTTTTTGCCTTTGTCAGCACATCTATCAGATTCTCGCGTGTTATGAACGGCTGATCCGTGTATATAATTTTTCTTCCTAACTTCGTAGGTATAATCGGCTGTGTCATATTTTCCTCCCACAAGGGAAAAGGCAAGCCATCTACGGCTCGCCTTTTTATTAGGGGTTACATAATGAATTTTGGTACTTCTACAACTTTAATAAATCATAAGATTTTAAAAATTTCAATGTGCCATTTGTACCATTTTGTACCATTTGTACCTATTTTTTATTTTTCTTCATATATTTTCCTGAATTTTGCATCAAATTCCTTTAATGCAAGTCCATGGAGTCGGTTCAGTTGTGTCCTTGAATACCTTAGTTTATCTCCTATAAATTTCCAATCTTTATGGAATATATATCTGAAAAGCAGAATCGCATAATAATTGTTATAATCATCCTCTAATTCGGAAATCTGATTCTTAATTACGAACATCTGACCTTTATATTTTGCAATCTGCATTACAAGTTTGCCTTTTTCTGACTCTAAATTGCAAAACATTTCACAGATAGGATCACTCACTACGCTCGTCTGCACTTTTTCTTCAAAATTAGGACTCTTAAGGCTAATCATTTCCTGTTCAAGTGTCTTAATCTCTTCGATTGCAGCTATATATTTTCTCTCAAAGTATTCATATCTCTGTAGATACTGTTTTGCTGTCATGTGTTCCCCTCCTAAAATGGACTGTCAATTACCACAGTCTGTCTGTTTATACTGTCAAATGCCTTCATTACCATCTGAGCAATTCCGTCAGCCGCATCATCATGCAGATTTTTGCCTATGGTTACAAATGTCTCCATTTCATCCAAGGCTCTTTTATACATTGGTGTCTTCTTAAACACCATTACTTCTTCTCCACCCTCTACATTCGGCTTGCTGTCATCAAGAAATCGTACAAATTCCTTGATTTTTGTTTCACAAGCCTTGATTTTGCTTATCTTGTCTATGCCATTAGGCGCTCTTTTGGTGTCACAAGCACATAAATATTCACGCTTTTCAAGTTCTTCCTGGACCTGTTTGGCAAATAGCATTCCACCGCTGTTTCGCTCAAAGGTTACATTCTTGATTTCATACTTGACTATCATATCGGCTATTTCAGGAATAGTTACCTTGACTCCGGCTGATGAAAAATACCAATCAATCACATATATTATCTTCGTTTCATCATCCTGTAGACCTACAGGCATCGAAACGCTGTCTCCACCACCAAATGCCGGATCACAAATGACCTGGAATGTATAACTTTTATCACTAAGTAAAACCCCATTAAATGATCCAAGTTCATTTGCCGGGAATAACAGACCTTCACGGTTGTATGGTGCTTGCTGATATTTTGCAAACCACTCAGCTTCATTTCCGGCTCTTATGAGTCTGTCTCGCATTTCTTTATAATATTCTGTAGAAAATCCCTTGACTTCATAATCAAAGTTACTTTCGTCTTCATCATTCAGGGCCGGTATTCGCATAAATACATATCTGTCATCGTTAGAATACATTTCTTCAAGTCGTTTGATAGGATCAAGCACATTCCACAAGGTTCCTATAAGCAGCATCTTGGCTCCATCATTCATACGGTCAACCATTTTGTTAAGAAACTCCGAAAAGGTGTCATTCATTCGTTTTGGACTAAGCGAATGGGTTCTATCCCTTACAAGGTCATCCACGGTTAGGTATCCATCTGATGATATATCTATGGCTCCTGTCCATGTTCCGTCAATTCCACGACAAGTGATAGTTGGGAAATCTCCTTTTGCCGCAAATGATATAGTCATCTTCTCAGCAGATTTGTCCTCAATAAACTTCTTATTAGGTTGAAAATATGCATATAACTCCTGAAAACAGTATTCTTCAGTTGTAAAGATGTCTAACAACTCTTTGTAGAAGTGGTCAGCAAGCATTCCAGAGTGAGTACCCATGGCGGAATGGCTTTCAGGATGCCTAAGTGCAACCCATGCTTTGAAAAATAGTATCGAAGTTGACTTTCCTACTCTCGCCGGCATCGATATTGCAAGACATTTTTGGGTTTTACTGTCCTCTAATTTCTGCAATTCATCGACTACAGTCTTTAAGGTTTTCTGCCTTGGCTCATAAAAACGCTTTTCATATGGCCTTTTTCTCTCCATATAGAGCAGAAAACTCTCAAAAAAGTAAAATGACTCTAATTTAAGCATTCTCCAATACAGATCACGCCATATTTCTGCATGGTCTGCATCATCCTTGACTTCTTTTAAGGCTATCTCTTTCACATAGTCCGAATACTTCTTGTACTCAAACTTATGCTCCGCATCATGCAGTAAGCCAAATTGCACTATAACAAACAAATCTTCGTAAGCATCATAGTTAAGTCCGTTCTGTTTTAATGCGACAAAAGTGCGTTTCAGTGCATTTTTACAACTTTCAATCAAAAATTGGCACCTCCATACAAAAAATAGAAGCACCATCTTGCTTGTTATTCAGCCACCATTACGGCTGAATCTTTCCTTACTCTTCACTTTATATGAGTCATATTCCCTTGACTTCTTTAGTTTGATTTTTATTTCCCTTTGGGCATTTTTAAAGTCGGCATACTTTTTGCAGTCCCCATGACACCCAAGATATCTGTCCTCTCAGTTTTTGCAAGGCGCTTCAGGTCGTATCATCGCACTATAACCTTCTTCTTTACTTCAGCTACACTTATTCCGGCAGCTGACTTCCGTATCTCTATATCATTTCCCTTCACTAACGCCTTCGCTATCTTCTCTGCATTCGCTATCAGCGCATCCTTTATCTTCTGCTCTGTCATGCAGAACCTCCTTATTTATACATAAGACTGATAGACTGATGTCTAAACACGCTTTTCTCGCTGATTCATCGTAACATATCCCCTCTACATTATGGATACAGTACGGATAATTACACCTATCTGACTTTATATCAATCTCTACTCGCATTTTTACCACCCCTACACCTAACACACCTTGTTCTCTTTTGAACCCTACTCCAGGGATATCGCCCTGTGCGAAACTAAATTGCCATGGTGGGACTCGAACCCACTTCTCACATCCAAATCTTGCATGGCTACCAGATCATTTCTCAGAAGTTATTGTTATGGCAAACAATGTTTCCCCGGCAGAGTCTTTGACACTCCTTTAATCAGCCACTTCAGGCTACCGGGTTATATGATGAAGAAAAAATATGATTTACTTCTTACTATGTGCTTTTATAAAGGCATCACCCCATGCTTTGAACAATTCTGTCTCAGCTTCGACTAATGTCTTCGGTTTACTCACTATCGCTGCTACCATGAACATGATTAGCACATTCACTATTAGCATCAGCGACAGCAGAACTATTATCGCTATCAGCATTTTTAACTGAATCTCCTCTTGATAACTCGCTTACATTCACCACACACATAGACTGTGTACTCTTGACTCGACTTCTCTCGCTTATATGTCCTTACTTTTCGACTCCCACATACCGGACACCCTTCACTTCGGAATCTTAGCTTATAGTGGTCTACTGAGTATATCCTTACTTCGTTCATTCATTCCCCCTTCTTCCTGATGCTCCTTATATATATTTTATATCTTTGGGTTATGGGGTTTCTTAAGGGGAGAAGGGTTTTTCGGTTTTTCGGAACTTGGGGGGTTACCCCCGCCCTGATTATCGGCTGCGCTCTAACCCCCGGACCCTTACGGCCACCGGCTACCCCTGGACACGATGCAGAAACCGCAACGGCTTTTTTTCTGTCGTGATTTTGTGCAAATTGCATAGTGTAACGCAAGTGTACTTGATTAACACAACACCGTTATTGTTTGGGACTGTCCAGCTTCAGACGGTCCACCCGTTCCGATGGGATCATTAACACCGTGTTGTTTGTCACGCTTGCAACTTGGTTCTTGCTCCATTCTAACCCGGTTTCTATGTCGTTATTAGCAACAGCTAAGGCACCCACCGGAGTATCATTTAACAGGTTTATTTGCTCCATTTTGTGATACTCACAAATACTTTTAACCATTTCAGACCGTGTAGGGTTTGCCTTCGGGTTATCTCTCCAGCTTGCCAAAGTAGTCCAATGTATACCGGTTAACAAACTAAACTGCATAATACCAATAGACTTGTTAAACCTAAGAGCCAAATCTATATAAACATTTGCAAGTTCACAAAGTAAGTCATTATCATTGTAATCTATAATAGATCGTTGATTGTTAATCATACCATGGACAGGTTTAAATAATTTATCGTAACAGGATAACATACAAGCACTATATAGGTTATGAGGTATAGTTTTAACCTGGTTTATATCATATATATCTATATTATAATTATCAAAGAACGAAGCGACATTTTTATAAATGTCTTGTGCTATGGTGTTAATGTCTATAGCGTTATCATGTCTAACTACTACCGGCATATATATATCACCCCTTTATTATGTCCAGATGTTCACTATATAATAATATAATCATATCGGCCCGGCGGCCGATGCTCAAAAACTGTCATTTCAGCACCCTATAATATTATATATAATCGCGTGAACCCTTCCGGGCGTTTCTATGGTTTCGGTATAGCATTTTACAAGTTGACTTGTAAACGGATTTATAACGCGCCCAAACACAACATAATTATAAAATTGTAACCAAACTTATAAATTGTAACCAAACTTATAATTTTTAAGCACAAAAAAAGGACCGGCGGCAGCTGTCGCAAGTCCTGAAGTGATCCAGGTTTTTTAACCTGGTTTTATTCCTGATCTGAAGCCCTGGACGCGTCCGGAATCCATTCTATTATTTGCCCCGGCTGCTTTTTTAGAATGTTACATATCACATTTAAGGTTGCAGTTGACACCGGCGCGCCGTCGTTTTTCCTGATCCTTGTCAAAGTTCCTTCTGGTATTATTTTTTCATTTCTAATTTTAGTTGTTGTATAACCTTTATTTTTTAAGGCTTCTATAACATCAATTTTAAATCTAATCATATTCTAAACCCCTTTACACATTTATTTGTGATATTTTAACACATTATTATGTGCTATACAATACACATTGTATTGTGTAGACTTTGCACAATAAACTACACATTTATTTGTGTATTTTGTATATTGCAATACACATTTTAATGTGCTATTATGTATACAACATCAAGGAAGTGATTTACAGTAGCCGCTGGATATAAAGGGCGCGACGGTCCGGCACTACGGCGGCAGACCTGAAGAAGTCACAAAAAACAACTTGAAACTTAATCAAGTATAAACAAAATGCAAGCCGGGGCGCCGGGTGGAAAAGAGACAGGCGCAAGCGGTCAGGGCATCCGGTCAAGTGAAGCCGCTAACGAATGAAACCGGATCACAAGAAACCATTTTAAAAATAATAAAATTAGGAGGATAAAAAAATGTGTGAGATGAAAATTGCTTTAACAAATCTTGGAAAGTATAACGAGGGTACACTTGACTTTGTATGGCTGGAGCTGCCGGCGACAGCTGAAGAAATCGAAGCCGCAAAAGCTGAAATTGGAATAAATGAACATTATGAAGAATGGTTTATAACGGATTATGAATGTGATTATCTCCAGATTGGAGAGTATGAAAGCCTTGCAAGACTTAATGAAATCGCTGAGACACTCGAAGACCTGGAAGACTGGGAGCGCGACATTGTAAAGGCTTTACTTGATGAGGGTTACAATCTGGATGAAGCAATCGAGATCGCGCCGGATTGTATCGAGTGGACAGATTGCGACAGCATGGCAGATGTAGCCTATAGAATGTATGAGGATGGACTACTTGGAGAAATTCCGGATCACTTAATCAATTATATAGACTGGGATGCATACGGCCGCGATTTAAGTTATGATAGTCATTGGATCGCGACAGATAACGGATATATCGAAGTTATAAGATAACATACAACCTGGAGCGATTAAAGTAGCAGCATAAAGGGGGTGAAAACATGAATAACTTAAAATGGCGAGTAGCTTTCATAATTCCAGGAGACACACAGGACGACAAAAAAGACAAAACTCAAATAATAGCGGCGTTCAATTATCCACAAGATGCCCGCGACTTTATAGAAAAATGTCTACCAAAAGAAACACAAGACCGCTTTATTGTAATATATAAATAACCCACCACCCCGACGGGAGGACCAAAAGCCGGACCGACACCGGCGCCGGGGTATTCTGAAAAAAATATATAAATATATGGAGGTATAAAAACATGAAAGACAAAATGAAAGCCGTTGGGGACTATGTAAAAATGACGCTGGACAGCTGGACATATAACCGCATGACAGACGCGGAAAAAAAGACTTGTATAGATGTTCTGAAATATGCAAAAGTTGCCGGCACTTATGAGATGAGATGGGAACAAATGCAACAAATATATAGGGCGTATCTTATGGGGATCGGTTACACTGGTCCACTTTGGAGAGAACCGGAAAACAGCAACCGCCCTTTATTTTAGGAGGTGTACAAAATGAACATATCACTTGTAATAATTGGGTTGATTATCCTTTACAAATCCAGCGCCGTGGGTTACTTCCTGAACGCTTGCAAGTTGGAAGAACCCGCGACAGAAACCACACCGGCACCGCCTGAAGTAATCACCGACCGCGACAGACTCGAAACAGACGCACAATACATTTTAAGCAAGCAAGGCACCGCAAAGCCTGAAGTAGTCCGGACTATGTCGGATGAAATGTTGACACACATTATAAGAGAATACTTGGACATATAAGCAAGCCGCAAAGGTTTATAACGCCGGTCCGATTCCGGCGGCGGCTTTTGGGATAAGCTGGACACCCACACACAACAGAAACCAGCCGGGGCGCGGTATCCGATACCACCGCAACAAAATATTATAAAAGGGGTATAAAAAAATGAAAAAGGATTTTAAAGCAATTTTAAAGTATAACGGGATCATCGAAGGAAACGAAGTTTTGACACTTGACTATAACACCGAAACCGGACACGGTACAATCAAGTTGGACATGGTGCAGAAAATACCATGCACCGCGCACGACATGAAACTAATACTTGACATAACAAGCCGGGCAAATGATCCAAAAGCTGCAGCGGCTCCACTATATGATTATATTAAAAAGTGTCTTGACTTCCTGAACTTAATGCTGGAAAAGACACCAGACCACACCGACGAAGACAAAAAAGACCGTGCAGAATTAACAAACATAATAAAGAAGTACAACAGAAATCTTGACGCGCTTTTAAAAGTTTATGATTTTGAAAAGGTCGAAACTGTCGAAACTGTAAAAATGCAGAATGTAAACATCGTTAAAATAGGAATGAAAAACGGCGTTTATTTTGCAGAAAATAAAAAAGGAAAAAGATTTGAAAAAGCCGGCCATGTTTTCCATGTTTACAAAAATAAAAAAGATTGTTATATAATTGTACCTTGTACCGGATTTGCTACAGTAGTCTATAATGGACTTATAACAGACGCCCCGGAATTTATAACAGCTGATTTAATAGAAAAGCTGAACAAAATCAACTTTGAAGAGATGCAAAAAAGGCTTTTGGACCTTATCGAAACATCAAACAATATTGTTTTAAATGACGATATTTATAAACTTTATAATACAGAATTAAAAAATGATCCTGAAGAAAACCAGGACACACCAAAAGAAGAAACTGCAGCCGTGACTGTAACGGATCACGAAACAATTATAAATGCAAAAAAAGTTATATATAATAATACCACCTATACAATAACAAATGATTGTGCAGATAATTATATTATAGCTTGCAACATGGACTATATAACCATAACTGCAAATATTGATCTTGTGGAAAGTAACCCCGGCATAACAGACGATAAAAAGTTAGAATTATTACAAGTTTATAAACTTGTAGCATATTATAAAAAACTTCCTAACTATATAACACCGGCACCGGCTGCAGAAACGCAACCGAAACCAGACGACAGCCACGACACGCCGCGCCATTCTGAAGCACTTCAGACACCAAAAAAGCCGCCTTATTATATCATGTTATACATACCATTTAAGCACCATATAACAGGCGCTAAAAAGGCTATAAAGCCACTTTTAAACATAAGACCATATAAGGCACCACCGGACAACAAAACGCCATTATTTGACCGCGTAAAAGGTCCATACAACGCCCGAAACAATCCAGGGCATACACCACCACTATATTATAAATACAATTATCCTGAAGCAAATCAGAAACAATTTTATAACACAAGTTAAATTGTAAAAAATGGATCCATTTTAAAACATTATAATCATATATAACCATAGCTGCAGACATGGTTATATATACCCCTTTAAAAGCCTTTACACCCTTTTTAT
>JAZSDZ010000137.1:0-2541 GCA_045531435.1 Candidatus Fimenecus sp. | reverse complement strand
GCAATCTGTTCTTTTAACTCATCGATTTTTTTGCCTGAGCCTTCTGTTATTTCTATGTGAACAATTCCTGCTTTGCGAAGTTTTTTAAGAGCTTCTCTTTTTTTATCTCCCATAACTACAAGAGAGATTTTTTTCATCGGTACAATCATACAGCACACACCTCCGTTCCCGAAGATGATTCATCACGAGCGGCTATTTTGCGTTTTGAAATTTTTGAACGCACAACAGCGCTGACCTGTTGGTCTGCCATATAAATTGATATCTTTTTGATATTTGCCTGTGTTTCGGGGATTTTTACTTTTTCAAACAGGTTGACTCTTTGCGAAGTAGAAAGCAATTCTTTTTCTAAAAGCCTTACCTGTTCATCCAACACTTCCGCCTCTAAATCAAGCGACATTGCTTTTTCCATATGATTTGCTGCAATATCCACCCAAAGCGGTGTTTCATACAAATCATAATCGCCTCTGGAAAAGTCTGCACCCTCAAAAGTGGGAATCGTAACACCTGCAATGTTTCCTGTTCCTTTTCGGATGTTGCTAACAGTAATAATTCCGTCGGGGAAAGCACTTTCTTCGCTGAAAACTGAAATCCATGAAGAAAAACCTTTTTCTAAGTTTTCCCGTTCTTGTCTTACCGAGGCAGCCTTTGCTTCAATTATTCTTATTTCCGATTGAAGCTGTTGCTTTTTAAGTGTCAGCGTAGGCAAATATCTTTGATACATTTTAAGAGCATCTTTCTGTATCTTTAACTCATTTTTAGTTAATTTGATTTTTGCCAAATTTCAGTCCTCCTTACTTTACAGGCCAGAATTCATCTGTAAGGTCTGACTTAATTCCCGTTTCATCTTTTTGGAAACAATCTGCAAGAATCTGCCAACCGAGGTCAAGTGACTCCTCAAGTGTTAAATTAACCGACAAATCCATAAGCTTATTTTCAAAAAGCTGACCGTATTTCAGTAATTTCTCATCCCAACGGTTCATAGAAAATCCCATATTCTTCTTTTCCAATGTTTCTTTATAGGATGAATACAATCTAATCATAGAGTCCATAAGAATACGGTGATCCTTACGTGTTTTGCTGTTGACATTCTGCTTAAGTCGTGAAAGAGATCCGAAGGGTTCAATTCTTCCGCCTTTCAGATAATACTGACCTTCGGTAATATAGCCTGTATTATCGGGAACAGGGTGTGTAACATCATCACCCGGCATTGTAGTAACCGCAAGCACCGTGACAGAGCCTGAGCTGTCAAAATCAACAGCTTTTTCATAACGTGAAGCAAGCTGAGAATAAAGGTCACCGGGATAGCCTCGGTTTGAGGGAACCTGTTCTTGTGTGATAGCAATTTCTTTCATTGCATCTGCAAAGTTTGTCATATCAGTGAGAAGCACCAAGACATCCTTATCCTGTAACGCAAACTGCTCTGCAACAGCAAGCGCCATATCGGGAATCATCATACATTCAACGGTAGGGTCAGAGGCGGTATGAACAAACATTACTGTTTTACTTAAAGCGCCACCGTTGGACAGTTCTTCTTTAAAGAAAAGAAAATCGTCATATTTAAGTCCCATACCCCCAAGAACAATAACATCTGCTTCAGCCTGCAAGGCAATTCTAGCAAGAAGCTGGTTGTAAGGCTCACCTGAAATTGAAAAAATCGGAAGTTTCTGCGAAACAACAAGTGTATTGAACATATCAATCATCGGGATATTTGTTCTCATCATTCTGTTTGCGAGAATTCGTTTTGTAGGGTTAACCGACGGACCGCCGATCGGTTTCATATTATCCGTAAGTGCCGGACCTTTATCTCTGGGCTCACCTGAACCGTTAAAAATTCTGCCGAGAAGGTCATCGCTGAATGAGACTCTCATATCGTGACCTAAAAAGCGAACCTCGTCACCGGTAGAAATACCTTGACCGCCTGCAAACACCTGCAATGAAACAACATCCCCGTCAATTTTATTGACCTGAGCGAGTGATTTGCCGAAACGGGTATTTATCTGTGCAAGTTCGTTATAACGCACACCCTGTGCTTTAACGGTAATAACGTTACCTGTAATTGATTCTATTTTGTTGAATACCTTGTTCACTATCACTCACCACCTTTCAGAAGAAGTTCTGCTTCACGGCTTAATTTTCCCTGACCGTCAGCATACATTGTGTCTATTTCAGCCTCTGCTCTGGCAAAAGCCTCACTATCAAATTCGGTATAATTCCAGTCAATAAACTTCTGTCTCATACGGTTGAAAAAGCTTCGGGCATCATCCTTGCTGTCAAGAGCATATTCACTGCCGAGAATATATACAAGTTTATCTGTTACATAACGCTGACGCTCTTTTGTACAGTTTGCTTCAACGGAATCAAAAGAGTTCTGCTGAAGATAAACAGCATCAAGCATTTCTGCCTTCAGATATATGGTGTAGTCCTCAATACTTGTACCTCCTTCACCGACGACCTTCATCATTGAAGCGATTTCGTCTCCGTGAAGGAGAATGTTTTTGCAGAAGCCTGACTTAGCAGGGTCAGTAACCGGTTTGTATTTTG
>JAZSDZ010000114.1:0-9911 GCA_045531435.1 Candidatus Fimenecus sp. | reverse complement strand
TTACTTATGTTTATGGTATAGTCTGTCTCTGTATGGAATTTATTCTACATACGTTAATTGTAAAGGAATTTATAATGTTAATGCTCTTATCCGTTATTTTTATCTGTGCAATGATTTTTGCCGTGGGAAATATTGTATTTGAAATAGAATTCAAGAAACAACTAAAATCATTATACTTTTAAAATCAAACTACTCTCCCCTATTATAATTTCATACTTTTATTTTTAAAAACAAAAAGACTCCGTCTGAAGCAAACAATTAATATCACTTCAATAACGGAGTCTTCTCTTTTTATATTATTCTTGTTTATAGAAGTTTAACGCATCTACTCTCACGCCATTTTGAATAACTTCAAAATGCAGATGTGGGCCAGTTGAATAACCGGTTGAACCACAATCTGCTATGATTTGTCCTTGCTTCACCTCCTGCCCTGCTGTAACATATAGCACTGAACAATGAGCATACAGTGTTGAATAAGTGTCATCATGTTTAATCTTGACATAATAGCCATAGGAATTATGCCAAGTAGCAGTTACAACGATACCGTCAGCAGCAGCAAGAATGGGCGTACCAAGAGGAGCAGCTATGTCAGTTCCACCGTGAGTTTTTATTTCACCTGAAATCGGGTCAACACGAGTACCGAACCGGGAAGATATATATTGGTCGTTTTCAAACGGCCAAGCAAACATACCTGTTCCGACAAAAGAACTGTTACCCTGAATAATCTGTCCGCTTGCTCCGAGGAGTTCTGCCCATAAATCGTTATATTCTTCGCTCATCAGTTCTTCCAATAATGCTTTCTGTTCATCATTGAAATTATAAAGAGCAGTAATTTCATCTACACTCAACTGAAGAATTGATACTGTGAGAACCTTCTTAGTGACATAGGTAGTTGTCTTGATTGAGTTTCCGTTCTCGTCTGTTGTAACGACAGTTTCAGCAACAACTTTAGGTGTAACAACACCTGTCATTGTGTTCATATCTTTCATAATGCCACGAAGCAAATCAGTTTTAGTATCATCAAGAGTTACAACCTCAAGCGGATTATCGCCTGAGGTTGTTTTTACTGCATATACCGCAAGAACATCTTTCCAATTTATTGAAGTGTTTCCTTTCACTTCAAGTAAATCATAAGTGTAGGATGCTTTCATTGCTGTAAGATTTGCATAGTGTTCAGATGTGAGTTCAGATATAGCCTGCGATATTGTTTTATTCGTACCTGTTGTTTCATCGTTTGCAAGGAAGATACCGAAACACGTACCGCCAATAGCACCGATTAAACAAATAATGATTATTATAACAACAGCAGGCACACCGCCTCCGGCAATAATAGCTCCAATACTTTTTACACCTGCAACAACAGCCTTTCCCGCTTCAACTACAACCTTTGCTGCAACCTTAACTGTTCTTATAGTTACTCTTGCAGTTGCCTGTGCCGTTTGTTTTGTTTTCTTTGCAACTTCAGCAGTTTTCTTTGTTGTTGATGCAGTTGTTTTCACAGTTTTCTTTGCTGCTTTTGCTATCTTATCAGCCTTCTTGATAGTTTTAGCAGTATTATCAAGACTTCTTTTTGATTGCTTTATTTTACGAGCTTCGCTATTCACTGTCCTGACCGTCTGTTTCTCTGCACCAACCTTTTTAATAGTTGCCTGACCTTTTGTTTTAGGTGCAGTTTGCTTCCTCTGCCGAGGTTTCTTTATCTCTTCAACAGGAGTATCTGTCTGTTGCTTTGATTTAGGCGGTGCTTGAGTCTTTTCTTTAATGGTAGTTTTATCTTGCTTACCTTTAACATCGCCATTTTCTTTTTTAGTCTGAGTTGGTTTATTCTCATTCTGCTTTTGTTTAGGTTCAGCTTTTGATTCTGCAGTATCAGATGGTTTTTCTGTTGGATTTTCTTCAAGTTCGGGAGTTTCGTTTTCAGGAGCTGATTCTTCAGAAGGTTTTTCTTCGTCAGGTTTATTTTCATCTTCTTTTTTCTTTTCTTCTGACTTTTTTTTATCTTCAGCTCTTTTTTCTTTTACTTTTTCTATTGCTTTCTTTGTTCCCTTACGAACTGCTTTTTCAGTACCAACAGCAACAGTTTCCGTTCCGGTTTTCATAGTTTCTGTAATCTTATCTGACGCATATTGTTCAGGTAATATATTATCAGGCTGATTTATATTCTCATTAACGGTGTCTTTGGTTTTTACACCAATATTTTTCATTCTGTCACCAACATTAACAGCAGCATCGTGAACCTTTACATCCTTGACTATTTCACGAGTCTTAATACCTTTACCCATTTGCACCTCCTATATTTATTTTAGTTTATTTGCTTAGTTCATTGTATAAGGCATTACTTTATCAATCGGAGCAAGAAGAACCTTGCCTGTACCTCTGTAAACATTTACAAGACCTTCACCGGATGCCGCAGAACCTACAAGTGTCTTACCTGAACGCTCAACTGTGAATTCAAGTGATTTGCTCCAAGCAAGGGCAAGATTACCATCAACCTTGAGAACATCGTTTTCAAGTTCAATTTCAATAAGTTCATCCTTTGGACATCTTGATTCGATGGCAAAGATACCATTACCCGTAAGACCGAGATTGAAAAGACCTTCGCCACCAAGAGCTGCAGAAGAGATATTTGTTCGCATCACTGCCTTCTGTTCAAGTGCTGAATCACAAGCTAGGAAAAGACCGTCATCAAGTACAACAGCGCCGTTCCAATCGGCTGTGTTCATAAGAATAATGTGCTTATAGGTAGGTTCAAGAACAAGAGTACCATTACCCGTATATTCAGGCTTGATTGCACTTTCTCCCGTTACCTTACCTCTGAGTGCCTTGCCGAAGAGATCTCCGACACCCTTGATTCCGGTAGTCGCATTTACATTACCTGCTGACCACTGCATAGCTCCTGCCTGAAGTGTGATATTTGCTTTTGCAAGGTCACAAACGAGCTGACGTTTTCTTACATTCATTTCATTGCAGTAGAAAGAGAGCATTGCAGTTGAGGGTGTAACACTCAAATCTTTCTTATACTCAATAATAGTAAAGGGTCCTCTTTCATCGAGAACCCTTACATCATCGTTATTCTGAAAATTATTAATCTTATACATAAATTAAAACCTCTTTCTTTAACTTAATTCTCCGACCTTTGTGGTCATGAGTTTATAAAGTTCCGTATTCTTCGGGAACTTTCTTTCAAAAGGAACAAGAACTGAACCGACCTTAACAAGTCCGTGACCGACTTCAACATTTGTGATGTGTGTCATCTGTGTTTCACTAATCTGCAAAAGATTAGAAAGGTCTTCTCTGTCAGTTGAACCCTGATTGAGCATTATAATGAACTCTGAGTTTGAGAGCATTGTTCGTGCTGTATGGCTCTGTAAAAGGTCATCAACATTCTGTGTGATACCCGTACAATAAGCACCGTACTTACGAACTCGTTTCCAAAGAGTGAAAAGGAAGTTCGCAGAATATTCGTGTTGGAAAAGAAGATATATCTCGTCAATGAAGATATATGTTTCTCTGCCCTCAGCTCTGTTCTTGGTGATTCGGTTAAGAATACTGTCAAGGACTACAAGCATACCGATAGGCATAAGCTGACTGCCGAGTTCAAGGATGTCATAACAGATAAGTCTATTTTCAATGTTTACATTGGTTTTCTGTGCAAAGGTACTGTGTGAACCTGAAGCAAAGAGTTCCATTGCAGTTGCAAGTTCAGTAGCTTCGGGCTCAGTCTGCTTTCTCAAATCGTTACAAAGGTCAACAAGTGTAGGAACCTTACCTGTATAACCTCGTTTGATATAGTTCTTATAAACATTAGTCAAACAACGGTCAACAATAGACTTCTGAATAGCATCAATTCCGTCTTTACCCATAACCTGTTCAAAGAGAGAAAGTACAAATTCAGCCTTAAATGCAATAGGACTTGCACCGTCTGCATACTCCTTATTTATATCGAGACAGTTGATATGATTTTTACTCTTTGCCGAAAGCTCGATAACCTGACCGCCCATTGCTTCAACAAGAGCAGAATATTCTCTTTCAGGGTCAATAATCATAACGTCAGCATTGGTTGAAAGAAGAAGATTTACCATCTCTTCTTTTGCGGTAAAGGATTTACCGGAACCTGAAACACCGAGAATGAAGCAGTTACCGTTAAGAAGAAACTTTCGATTTACGATAATCATATTTTTAGAGATAACATTTACACCCTGAAATACACCGCCATCGTGCTGAATTTCCTGAACCTTAAAGGGCATAAAAACAGCAAGGCTTTCTGTTGTAAGAGTACGCCTTGCTTCAATCTTATTTATTCCTATCGGTAATGTGGCATTAAATCCGTCCAACTGCTGATATTTAAGAACACCGAGCTGACACATGTGCTTTCTGCCTGTTGCCCGAATTGCTTCTGTATCGCTGTTGAGTTCTTCAAGAGTATCGGCTGTGTGCATTACTGTAATAACAACCTTAAACATCTTTTGGTCACGAGTTGTAAGGTCATCAAGGAATTCTCTGATTTCCTTTCTCTGCTGTTCCATATCATAAGGAATTACAGAAGTGTAGTTATTATTGGCATTCTGCTTTCTCTGATAGTTTGCAATGTTGGTTTCAATACCAAGTGCCTGTTTCTCACCAAACTTCTGTGCTTCTTCTGTTGATACCGGGATAATGTCAAAGTTAAATACCATATTTCTGTTTGTGTCTGTGAGTTCCCACACAACACTATCTTTAATATATGAGGGATAATCACGAATAAACAGAACTCTACCGAATCTGTCTCCGATTTTAAAGTAATCTGACTTAAATTCAAAACCATCAGGTGTGATATAGTCCTTAAAACTCTGTCCCTTCTGCATTGTATCTCTCAAATCGAAGTGATAGTCCGCTGATTCTTTAGGTCTGCAGAAATCGTGAATAATGCGAAGTCTTTCTGTCAAATCAAGCTCGGTACACTTAGAACCAAGTCTTGAGAAGTGTGCAATCAAATCTGCACCAACACGGTTAAAATGACTTCGTGCTTCTTCAATCGTCTTTTTCTGAATTGTGAGCGTTACATATTTATCCTGAACAATAGCATTAGCTCCGTTTGCTAACATAGTCAGCATATCATTGATTTCTTTACGGTATTTGTCCTTATCATCATTGGCTCTTTCAAGGAGTGCAATTTCTTTCAGCTCTGCCTTTTTAAGCTTTCTGTTGATGATAGTAATCTGACTTGAAATACCGTTTTCAAGTGAGTTCAAAATCTCACTATATCGAAGGAAGTTTGCTTCTTTATCTTCCTTACTTGATACCGCATAATTTATATCGGTAAACTTGAATGTTTTTGAATATCTGTCTTTGCCTGTCATAAAGATACCGTCAGAATATACGGCATCTATTTTAATGACATCCTGAACAGACTTTGGGACAGACATTCCGTCCCCAAACAAGTCATCGAGTCCTGTTTTCTTTTTTATTGTTCCTATGAGGTCGAACATCGTCACCATTCCTTTCCATATTGTCATAATAGTTTTTTGAGACAAACTTCAATTCCTTTGGCATAAGGATTTCACTTTTAAGGTAAGTGAATAAAACCTTTTCCGCCGTCATTCCGTGATACTTGAAAAAGCCGAGGGTTGCAAAAGGAGCTGCACCTACAATACACACCCAACTGAGTGTTTCAATACCGAAGAACGGTTTAAGAAGAAAGTACAATCCAACTGCTATACCGCAGGCTAAAACTGAGAATACGAACTGACGGAGATTAAGACCGAAATAAATAGCTTCACTGTAATCTTGTATTTCTCTGTTAATCTTAACTTCCAATAACAATCCTCCTTAAAACAAAAAAGCCACTGAAAACAGTGACTTTTGACTTGTTATTTTTTATTTATTTAAGTTTTGCAAATATTCAATAGCTTCATGAACAGTAGAAAATGTTTTACTGCAAGAATAAAGCCATTTGTTTCTTTCATCGTTATCTTCCAAGGTCGGAATGCCTTGTGAAGATAAACTACTTAATATCTGGTTACTGTTTAAAACTGCTGTTTGATAGTTTGAAGCTATCGAATATGTTGAGTTTTTATCACCTTTTTCATATGATGCTTCATATTTTTTTAGCATATTGGTAATTCTCAATTTATCTTCCGGTGTTTGTATATCGGGATTGGTCTTTTTGTAATGAAGCAACAGCCAATATTCTATACAAGCTTTTGTCATAAGAAGTCTGATTTTAATTTTTTCTTTTCCTGGTTTGCGGCTTAAATTTTTCATTATTTTAAGACGCGAATCCCACTTATCTTTATCTTTATCTTCGGTATCAAAAAAGAACCATATTTCATCCGTAACCTCTTTATAATCCCGATAATTAGGATTTTTCTTAAACATTGCATCAGCAACCTCAAAAATGCCTGTTTGATTTGGCCTTTTTATAACTGCAACGTTTTTAAAAGTTTCTTTGAGAAAGTCTGAATATACTTGCTCACTTTCACCTTCACAAAATACATAAATTAGAGGTTTGATGTGTTTGGTTTTTCTTCCCATCATTCGACCTCCTCAATTTCAACATCAGGAGTAGCTCCGTATTTTCCTACAATATAACCCTTTCTTATGTTTTCTGATGTCTTAGTAGAAAAGTCGCTTATGCTATAAAGTTCTGAAGCTCCTTCATTGCTATCTTTATCAACAAAGTACAATTGATCTTTTCTGATAATATCCAAATTCATAAGTTCGGTATTATGTGTTGTAAAAACTATTTGAGCTCCGCCTTTATTTGTATTTTTACTTTGAAATTTTGAAATTATATATTTTACAAGAAGGGGATGAAGTTCTCTTTCTATTTCATCAACCATTAAAATTCCGCCTTTTTGAAGTACGGTTTCAATAGCAGGAGCTAAAGCCATTAGCTTTCTTGTACCATCAGACTCATCAGAAACATCAAGCATATATGTTTCATTTTCTCCGTCTTTTCTAACACCTTGATGGAATGAAGTAGCAACAATTTCACCCATTTTTAGTTTCGCTTCTGATTCATTGGCACCTGCAGATAAATTAGCAAGTAATGTCATTAATGCACTTTTAATTCCTTCAGGTAAATCTTCTGGAAATGATACATCTTTACTTTTATATTCAAAACTCATATCCAGAATACCAATATCTGCATTTTTGGCATAGCTTGTTATAGCATTGATAATATTCTTGTCATCAATGTTTTCAAAAATTTGTGTTGATATATCAGTATAATCTCTTGAGAAATATACATACTCTCTGAACCAACGCATAGCTCTAATACAATCACTATCATTCATTGTACAAGCAACAGAAAAGAAAAGTTGGTTTTCTGCAACAGTCTCACTTATTAAAGTTCTTCTTGCTTTTTCTGATTTATTGGTGAAACTAAATTTTTGATAGTCTCTTGAAAACACAAGAGCTTTTTGTCCGTTAGGTGAATGATAAAGATATTCAGAAACTATTTTTTCTTTAGTTGCAGAGAATCCATAAATATATAAAATATCGTCAAGAGTATAAATAAACTCAAACGCTGTAGGTTCATTTCTTGAATAATCATTTAGTGCAAACGGATTTACAGGAATCTCTGAATTTTCGTGCTGTGTTCGTTGTGCATTTTTTATAAATTGAACGGCCAACCAAAAAGCACGAATAACATTACTTTTTCCGCCACCATTTTTCCCAAAAATGGCAATGCCGGGCAATAGGTTTTTAGTTCCGTATTTTATCAAAGAACCTTTAAACGCAGACAATCCTGTTGCTTCTAATGACAAAATGGTTTCATCTCTGAAAGATCTAAAGTTTTGAAACTTAAATTCTAATAACATGCTAAACACCTCTTTGTAATTAGTATATAGCAAATCAAAGAAAAATTCAACTCATTTTGTTGTTTTTTTTGATTTTTTTGACTCAATTTATCCTAAATGCTAACATTGAGCATTCCGATATACAAAAATATTTTACAGTCCCATCATTTCTTTTACTACTCTGTCACTCATTTTTACTGTTCCGACAAGTACAATCATATTAAATATAAGCTCACCGACATAAGTCCAAACCTGATTTACTGCCGCCGCAGTTTCATCAACAACAGGTGGCGAAGCTGCAAACAATGAGAAAATTATGCAACCGAGTACAATGATTGCACCCTCCAAACAAACTGCAGCATAAGATTTAATAAAACTCTTACCAACACTTGAAGAAGGCTCTCCTGAAAATGAAGCAAGAGGAACCGGAGCAATAGCTGTATAAAGGTAAATTTTAAAGAATCGTCCGTAAACAGTCATAATCATAATGAATGAAAGTACAGTTATGAACAGACTACCTATAAGGGTTACTGCCCATAGAGGTACACTTTCCCAAAATCCGCTTTCTTCAATAGATTGAATAATTGAATCCGGTAAAACAGTTTGTTCAATAGATGCGAGGCCTGATGTTGCCATAATTTTTACAACAATCCCCTGTACTATATCGAATAACGCCATCATCAATTCTAGACCATAGTCGATAGATGCTTTTGCAAGAATGAATCTGATAAACATTTTCAATGCTATTTCAGGTCTTTTCATTTCTGCAAAATTACCACAAGTTTTCATTATGCCTACAACAAAAAAGAGCACTAAAAGCGAATAACCAATCGCCTGTAGTGCTCCGTGAATGTTTATAATAACATTCCATATAGTACCATCTTTAAATTCTTCGGGGCTTTGAGTGATGAGAAGCCATATTTCACTTAACTTATCATTCCAAGTTGCGAGTGCATTTTGTAGATTTTGTACTACCCAATTGCTTGATTCTTCCATTGATTTCCCCCTTATTTTTTATTTTTCTTGCATTATATAATCATTGTTGATATAATTAGTTATATATCAATGGGAAAGGATTACATCTAATGACTTGGACAAACAGACCAATCAAACAAATTTTAATGCTTCTTAACCAAGCCGAAATGTCCACATCCAAAGAAAATGAAAAGGCTATTTTAAATTCTGCTCTCCCACTGACTAACTATATTGTTGATTCACATCAACGAAAAAATTATAAAGAATACATAATGAATAAACTTGCCCGTTTAAGATAAAAAAGACCGTTTAAAACGGTCTTTTTTAATTATAACTTATCAGGATTTAAAACTAATACTCTCCTACCCTTTTTTTGTGCATATTCTACTGTATAGCTTGTCCCCGATTTCTTTCCATTCCATACAGCCATAACAATATCACTGTTGTCTACCATATACTCGTTTCTTTTATACATGCAATCATTAGTATAATCTTTTTGCAATATGGTTTTTTTATCGCACTCATTAAGGATGTTATAATATCTTTGTTTAAATGATTCATTCCATCTGTCGAATTGATTTTCACATGGAATAGCACACTCCAATGTTATGTTAGCATATTCTTTTTTTAATTCTAAAACAATCTCAGCACATATCATATCCACACCAATAGCCATGCCTGATATGAAATTAGTTGCATATTCATTTTCAATCAGTTGACATATTTGTATCTTAATAATTTCCTTCATTTTTATGCATTTAGGATTTGTCTCATCAAAACCAAAGGGTAAGTTTTGAGACCTATGTCCTGTGAACATAACAGTTTTTTCAGGTTTGTTCATTTCATCACCCATTCCACATCGTGAGTGTAATTATATCATTGCTATTTCGCAAATAAAACAAACTATTATTGTACAATCACACTCCAGGTTGGAATTTTTATATATTTTTTTCTTACTATCCTACAATCAAATCAAGAATTTCTTTTGCAAAAGTAATTACAATACCACCGGCAACAGTAAGGAAACCATTTGCTCTTTGTGATGGATCGTGAGATTTAAGAGAAAGACCAACCTGAACAATACCAAAGCCAAGGATAATGAGACCTACAGCTCTGATAAGACCAAAGATAAATGTTGAAAGATTGTTTACA
>JAZSDZ010000107.1:0-7628 GCA_045531435.1 Candidatus Fimenecus sp. | reverse complement strand
TAACAGCATCAAGCATTGTGATTCTTTCAAATGGCTTACCTAAATCCATTTCAATTCCGTTGAAAACGATTTTTGTTGTGCCGAGAACTTCCTGAGCAACATAACGATAGAGATTTTCTGTCAAATCCATCATACCGTGATAGTCAGTATATGCCTGATAAAGCTCCATAAGTGTAAACTCAGGGTTATGACGAGTGTCGAGGCCTTCGTTACGGAAAACACGACCGATTTCGTAAACTCTTTCCATACCGCCGACAATAAGACGCTTTAAGTAAAGTTCAAGAGAAATACGGAGTTTGATATCTGTATCAAGAGCATTGAAATGAGTTTCAAATGGTCTTGCTGCTGCACCACCTGCATTGTAAACAAGCATTGGTGTTTCAACTTCCATAAAACCTTCACCATCAAGGTATTTACGCACTGCGCTGATAATCTTTGAACGGTTGATAAGTGTCTGTTTTGATTCCTGATTCATAATAAGGTCGATATAACGCTGACGATATCTCATATCAGTGTTTGTAAGACCATGGAACTTTTCAGGAAGAATCTGTAAGCTCTTTGAAAGAAGAGTAACAGTAGTAGCGTGGATTGAAATTTCGCCTGTTTTTGTTCTGAAAACTTCACCTTCGATACCGATAATATCACCAATATCGAGCTTTTTAAAGCCCTTGTATTCTTCTTCACCAATGCTGTCACGAGCAACATATGACTGTATATTACCCTTAAGGTCCTGAATGTTACAGAATGATGCTTTACCCATAACACGCTTTGACATCATACGACCTGCTACACGGACAACTTTACCCTCAAGTTCATCAAAGTTATCCTTAACATCAGCACTGTGATGAGTCTGGTCATACTTTGTGATGACAAATGGGTCCTTGCCATCTTCCTGTAATGCCTTAAGTTTTTCCTGACGGATTCTTTGCTGTTCACCTTAATCAAGTTCAGGCTGATTCTGCTTAATATTTTCTGACATTTTATTCACCTTATCTTGTGATTTCTACGATTTTGAATTCAAGAGTACCATTTGGTACTTCAATTATTACCTTATCACCTTTTTTGTGACCGATAAGAGCCTTACCAACAGGTGATTCATCTGAAATCTTACCTGCTGCAGGGTCTGCCTGAGCAAAACCTACAATTGTGTAAGTATATGACTTTTTCTTTTTATCTGTAAGCTTAACTGTTGAGCCGATATGAACATTTTCGTTACCAAGTGCGTCAACATCAAGAACCTTTGCATTTTTAAGAATATGCTCAATTTCGCTGATTCTTGCTTCAAGTTTAGCCTGGTCATTCATAGCCTCGTCATATTCGCTGTTTTCTGACAAGTCACCAAAGCTCTTTGCAAGTTTAATTTTTTCTGCAGCTTCTTTTCTTCCCTCAACCTTTAATTGGTCAAGTTCAGCCTCAAGTTCTTTAAGACCTTCTAATGTGAGTAATGTTTCTGCCATTTTTAAAACTCCTTTTATAGGGATTTTGGGCATAACGAAACAAGCAGTCCGCACTGCCCCAATTACCATATATTATATTAAATAAACGCATCTGTGTCAAGAGAAATGAATGTCCTCTACACTCTTTTTTTCGTTATTTACAAGGATTGTATCAAAAAATCCTTCTCCCAATGAAAATACACCACACAATTCATATAATGCAGAATAAAAATCATATTTTGATATTCCGTCAGGCAATAGTTTTTCGTACATAGACGGCACAGTGAAATCACAACCTGAATATATGTTAAAAATGTTCCCGTTACAATTAACCGTCATAGTATTATTTTCAGTATTAATTTTAATCTGTGCATCTGTAAATTCTTTTTTCATTACAGGACACAAGCCTGTTGATTCTGTTATCTTCTCACAGACGTTTTCATACTTTTCCTTTTCATCAGTTGTTATTGAGAGGCTTGAAGATAATAAAGAAATTTTTTCTATAAAATCTGTATATTCTGCTTTTTTGTCGAGAACTGAAATATCAAAATAAGTTTTTCTGTCTGTGTTGTTTTGTATGATTTTCAAAAAAGTATTTTTCATCATTTCAGTATAAAGCGATTGACTGTTATATATGCCGATATTCATATTTTCAGGTATTTCCACCTGATTATCCACAACTAGCCTTGACGCACATTTCCCCACGGACATCAAAACTCTTTCCCAATCTACTCCCCTTTTACCCACGGTAATCCGAAGCAGATAAAATGGTGCACCCTTAAAAACAGGGATGGTTGATACCGAGTATTCATCCTTCAATATACTATCGAATATTTTTTCAAAAATTCTTCCATTTCTTTTATTTATTTTTAATACACAGAACATAAAATAATCCCTCCGCACTATTCTATGCGAAGGGATTGGAATTTATTTAATTACCTAAAAGGCTCAACGCTTTCTTATATTGTGTATCCTCATCCATTGTGAGCATATCGAGTCTTGAGTACTGTTCTGCAGTAAGTTCAACCACATAATCAGGTTCAATCCCCACACCATTAAAGCTTTCACTCTTATATGGAAGGATTTTTGCAACAGTCAATGCAACAGCACTACCGTCACTTAATTCAAAAATTTCCTGCATTGTTCCGTTTCCTGCAGTTACATCACCAACAAGCTGTGCCATACCAAAATCGCGCAGGTCACAAGCAAAAAGCTCTGCAGCACCTGAAGTTTTATTGTTCACAAGCACAATCATTGCAAAGTTTGCACTGTCCGAGTCAGATGTGAATGTTTCAACCACATCACCATCTTTATTGACAGCAGTTGCAATTGCATTTGTGCCTTCAGTTGCAATAGGAACAAGCATATCTATACACTTGACAACATCGACAATAAGACCTGTTTCGTTGTTTCTTACATCAAATACAACAGAAGAGATATTATTATCACTCATATACTTAAGTGCTTCCTGTAACTGTTCCATAGTTGTGCTGTAGAATGCAGTGATTTTTATATATCCCACATTGTTATTGATGCTGTAATATACAGACTGGACTGAATATCCCCTTGCAACAGAAACTGTTCTGCTTTCACCATCATGAGAAAATGTAACCTTTACATTAGTGAGCTTTTCACCCTCAAGGCTCTGTAAAAGTTCTTCATAATTAGAAGGACTAACCTTCATAGAGTCGACTTCGGTTATGATGTCACTCTTCTGAATACCCTGAAGCTGGGCAGGAGAACCTTCTGAAACCTCCGAAACAAAGATGTTATTATTCTTACTATCATAGACAGCAATAACACCTATTCCACCTTTATTGCCCTTTTCTTCTTCCTTATAAAGAACATATTCACTTGGTGTCATATAATAACTATAACGGTCACCGATGCCTTCAATGTAACCATCCGAAATCATTGTTTTAAGAAGATTTTCATTCATCTCACCAAAATAATTCTTACGAACAAGCTCATCAACTTCAGAAACAGTAGAATGAATTCCTGAACGGGCAGAAACATCCTTGATTATGCCATTGTAAACTCCCATCGCCACCATCATTGTGATAGTAATGGCAAGCGCAACGGCTATAAAAATACAGGAAAGTGCCAGACCTAATGGAATTTTTTTATTCAAAGGACATCATCCTTTCCTATCTTTTATACCAATGGTGATGGTAAGTAAATTTCAGGGTTGATTCTGTTACCGTTAAGACGCATTTCAAAATGAAGATGTGAACCGGCAACAGGGTTTGATGCTGTAGGACGAGGCCAACAGTTACCTGTATTACCTACAAGACCGATAACCTGTCCCTGCTTAACTTTATCACCGACGCTTACATATCTTGCATCAAGGTGAGCACCCAATGAACTGAGACCATTACCGTGGTCAATATTGATGTAATGACCGTTTGATGATGCAATATATGAAGATTTTGTAACAACACCATCAGCAACGGCATAGAACTTAGCACCTTTTGTTGTGTAGTATGTTTTACCATTGATTACTCGGTTTGCAGGACCACAAAGGTCAACAGAGGCAGTACCTCTTGATGAGTGTTGAGCATAAGTTGCTGAATAATAAACAGTTGGCTCCTGAATTGGGGAAATAAGACCTCTTGATGAAACCTTGAAATTGTGGTTTGTATTACCATTTACAACAGTACCATCACCCTTTGAGCCTTCATTATTGATTTCTTTATCCAATTGAGCAGCAAAGTCTGCCTTTTCTTTTTCAGCTTGTGCTAACAACTGCTTATAGTATGCACTTTCCTGATTAAGCTTACCGATAATTTCATTCTGCTTTTTGATATTAGCATCATTCTTAGCCTGTTCAGCCTTAACTGAATTCATTTTAACATCAAAAATTGCTTTCTCTGCCTGATATGTAGCTCGGTCAGCTTCAACAGCCTTTTTCTTTTCATCAATTTCACTACGCTTATCTTCCAAATCCTTAAGCATACGATTAAGCTCATCAATCTGGTTCTCAAGACTTTTGATTATGCCTGTATCGTGCTTTGCAACCTGACGGAGAAATTCTGTTCTTGCAAGGAAGTCAGAAAAGTCCGTTGCACTAAGGAAAATTTCAAGTTCAGAAGTTTCACCTGCCATATATGTTGCTCTCATACGCTGTTTAAGAGTTTCCTGTGTTTCAGCAATTTTTTCTTCCTGAACCTTTGTCTGATTTGTAATGTCAGAAATTTCTTGTTCAAGTTTTTTGATTCGAGCTTCAAACTCGTTGATTTGAACAGTTAATTCATTGATTTTCTTTTGAATAGGAGCAATTTCTTTTTCAAGAACATCAATCTTCTGGTCAATTATACGGCTTTGCTCCTGTAACTTTTCAAGTGTTACTTTTGCATTTTCTTTATCTTTATAGCTATCTGCAATTTCCTGTTCAATTCTGTTAATTTCTTTGTCAAACTCAGCAAGAGTTTTCGCAGAAGCCGAAAATGGAATTGCAGTGAAAAGCAATACAACAGCTAAAAGAACAGAGAATATTTTAGTGCTATTTTTCACTTACAACACTCCCTTGTTCCTTAAGATATTTGCCCATAGAAAACAGACTTCCTACTGAACCTGTGAACATACCTATTCCTGCGAATAACAACAAAATATATCCTGCATATGGTCCGAATTTAACAGGTTCAAACAACTGAAGAAGGTCTTTGAAAATATATGCAACACCATAATAAAGTCCTGAAAGCACACCAAATGAAACAAGACTTGAAATAATACCTATCACAATACCTTCAATCATAAATGGCCAACGAATGAACCAATTTGTTGCACCAACAGCCTTCATAATGCTGATTTCAAGTCGTCTTGAAAACATTGTGATTCGGATTGTGTTTGCGATAATGAACAGTGAAACTATAAAAAGAAGAAGCACCATTCCAGCAATTACGATTGTAACTGCATAACGGATATCTATCAATTTATCCGCCACATCACTGTTTTCTCTTACCTGTTCAACACTTTCAAGTTTTTTCAGTCCGTTGACAGCTTGTCTGAAGAAATTCATATCATTCACAACAACCTTGTATGCATCAGGCATTGGGTTATCAATACCTTCAAGAAGTGCTGAATCCTCACCAAGCTCTTCTTTCTGTTTTTCAAAAGCTTCTTCCTTTGAAACAAAAATACAATCCTGAATATTGCCCAAAGCATATATATCTTTGTTGAGTTTTTCAATTTCCTGGTCAGTTGTTCCGTCTTCAATATAAACCATAATAACATTCTGACTTTCAATTTTATCAAGTAATGCATTGATATTAAAGAAAAGCATTGCACCAAGACCGATAATAACAAGACAAGCCATCAAAACGGTAATTGACGCCAATGACATAAGTCGGTTAACCCACACATTACGGAAACCTTCTTTTGTTAAATAACCTAAACTTGCACCTTTCATTGAGCGTCACCTCCCTCTTTCTTTGCCTCAATTTCTGCAATTACATCTTCAGGTGATACCTCAATATCCTCAACACCATAAGATTTCATAAAATCTTCAAGTTCTTTGTCACTATTAGGTTGAACATAGAATGATGGCGAAGTATTACTCTCATCGTCAAGCTCAAGAAGTGAGTTGATAACTTCATCACGCATCTGTTCAACTGTTTCCTTGAGTTCCTGCTGAACTGCCTCTTTAAGTTCAGCTTGTGTTTCATACACAACAGTTTCTTCAACAGCTTTAGGTTCTTCTGCTGTCTGCTGTCTTACACCTGTATCAGAAACAACTTCACCCTGATTAATTGTGATAACACGGTGATTAAAACGACGAACAAGCTCATGTTCATGAGTAACCATAACAACAGTTGTACCTGTTGCATTGATATGGTTAAGAAGGTCAACGATTTCATATGACATTTCAGGGTCAATGTTACCTGTTGGCTCGTCGGCAATAATAATACCCGCATTATTAACAAGTGCACGGGCAAGAGCAACTCTCTGCTGTTCACCACCTGAAAGCTGAGTCGGCAACTGTCTTGCCTTTGATGTAAGTCCCACAAGACTTAAAACATATGGAACTCTCTTTCTGATATCCTTTTCCTTTGCACCGATAACTCGCATAGCAAATGCCACATTATCATAAACCGGCATATTAGGAATAAGACGGAAATCTTGGAAAACAATACCCATTGTTCTACGGAATTTCGGAATATCTCTTTTCTTGATTTTGTTAAGATTGTAATTATTGATAATAACAGAGCCGCTACTTGCAACCTGTTCACGCATAATTATTTTAAGAAATGTACTTTTACCTGCACCTGATGAACCAACAATGAAAACGAATTCACCATCTTCAATTTTAATTGAAACATCACGAAGGGCATTAGTACCGTTATCATAAGTTTTTGAAACATTTTTGAATTCAATCACAATATGCACCTTATCCTTTATGTAATAATAATTTCTTCTGTAAAAATAGCCACAATGACACATAATAGTCATTGTTAATTTGATTATACCACAAAATATTGTGTTTGTAATGCTTTTTATGAAAAGTTAATATTTATCGTCGATTTGCACAAAAGTTTGTTTTTTTTTATTACATTTTAGACAAAACGCAGATAAATCAATTATTAAATATATTATAAACTTATTTTATCTTTACATTTTTTTTGTTATATAGTATAATTCTGTTGGATAAAATACACTTTTAGTGAGATGATTATATGAAACCGGTTACAGCTATTATTGTTGGTGCAGGTCACAGAGCACTGATTTATGCTGAACTTGCCGTTACAAATCCCGAGCTTATGAAGATTGTCGGCGTTGCTGACCCAAATCCCGTCAGAAGAAAAATGTGTATGGAAAAGTTTGGTTTTTCTGAAGATATGTGTTTTGAATCTGCACAAGAATTGTCTCAGAAAGGTAAGCTTGCTGACACAATAATCAACGGCACAATGGACCATCAACACCTTGAAACTGCTGTTCCCCTTCTGAATGCAGGTTACGATATGCTTTTGGAAAAACCTTTTGCAGTCAATGAAGAAGAAATGCGAGAATTAGTTGAATGTGCAAGAGTGAATAAATCAAAGGTTATGATTTGTCATGTGCTTCGTTACACACCTTTCTACTATGGCATTAAAGAAAGGGTTGCAAGTGGTGAAATCGGTGATATTATTAACATTCAGACACTTGAACACGTGAGCTATCATCACCTTTCAACATCATAAAGTCGGAGGCCAAGCG
>JAZSDZ010000070.1:0-4881 GCA_045531435.1 Candidatus Fimenecus sp. | reverse complement strand
TTTCTGCTATTGACGAGTATAAGGAAGTTTCTGAACGATATGAGTTTATGTCCGAGCAGATTGGTGACGTTGAAAAATCAAAGGCAGAGCTTATCCGACTTATTGATGATTTGACAACAAAAATGAGTGTTCAGTTCCGTGAACAGTTCCAGAAAATCAATGTTGCCTTTGGTGAAACTTTTGCCGAACTTTTCGGTGGTGGTAAGGCAGAGCTTGTCCTTGAGGATGAAATGAATGTTCTTGAATGTGACATTGAAATCAAGGTGCAGCCACCTGGCAAAAATGTTCAGAATATCAACCTGCTTTCAGGTGGCGAAAAGGGACTTTCTGCTATTGCACTTCTCTTTGCAATTCTTAAAGTTACTCCTGCACCATTCGTAATTTTTGACGAGGTTGAGGCAGCCCTTGACGATGTAAATGTTGTAAGATATGCACAGTATGTAAGAAGAATGACAAAGAATACACAGTTCATTCTTATTACTCATCGTCGTGGTACAATGGAAGAAGCAGATATGCTTTATGGTGTTACAATGCAAGAAGAAGGCGTATCAAAGATTTTAGAGTTAAAAACAGCAGAGTTAGCAAGAAAATTAGGTCTTGCATAAAACGAATTCTCGAAAGGATTATCATTATGGGAATTTTTAAGAAAATTAACTTTGGTCTTACGAAGACAAGAAATAAAATGGCAGGGGCTATTGACGATATGCTTGATAGCTTCGACGAAATTACAGACGACCTTTATACTGAACTTGAAGAAATTCTTGTTATGGGTGACGTTGGTGTTACAACTGCCGTTGAAATTACAGAAAAACTCCGTGAAGAAGCAGAAAAAGGTAAAATCAAGGATGCAAATCAGGTCCGTCAGAAGATTAAGGATATCATTTCCGAAATGCTTTATGGTGGCGAGGATATGGGACTTATCACAGTGCCATCAATTATCCTTGTTATCGGTGTAAATGGTGTTGGTAAAACAACAACAATCGGTAAAATGGCTGCTATGTATAAGGCACAGGGCAAGAGCGTTATTCTTGGTGCTGCCGATACATTCCGTGCTGCTGCTATTGACCAGTTACAGATTTGGGCTGACCGTGCAGGTGTTGATATTATAAAGCACAAGGAAGGTGCTGACCCTGCTGCAGTTGTATTTGACACAATCAATGCTGCAAAGGCAAGAGATAATGAGATTATCATTATTGATACTGCAGGACGACTTCACAACAAGAAAAATCTTATGGACGAGCTTAATAAGATTTATCGTGTTATTGACCGTGAATTGCCATATTCTGACCGTGAAGTTTTGTTGGTGCTTGACTCAACAACAGGACAGAACGCAGTTAATCAGGCTCGTGAATTCCAGGCAGTTGCTGAAATCACAGGTATCGTTCTTACAAAACTCGATGGTACTGCCCGTGGTGGCGTTGTGTTGGCTATCAAAAATGAACTTGGAATTCCTGTCAAGTTTATCGGTGTTGGTGAACAGATTGACGACTTACAACCATTTAAACCTTCTGCTTTTGCAGATGGCTTGTTTGATAAGATAGAGTATAAGGAAGAGGAGGACATCACAATTGAAATTGTTGAAGAGAGCAGAGAAGAACTCGAAGAAGTTACTGAAGATATTTTACAAAAAGAAGAACTCGCCGTTGAAAACAGTGAAAGTGATGAAGAGCCTTCCGAAACAACTGTGGATTCAGACGGACAGGAAGAAGAGATAGTTGAAGAACAGGTAGAGGAACAGCCTGAAGGAAAGAATGAAAAGAAGAGAAGGGGATTCTTTGGACTTTTTAATCGCAACTCATAATATGAAAAAACAGGCAGAGTTACAGAGAATTCTTGCTCCGCTTGGTATAAATGTTTTGACTGCTGAAATGGCAGGAATAACACTCTCTGATGTTGATGAAACAGGAGAAACATTTGAAGAAAATGCATTTTTAAAGGCGGACAGCGGATGCCGTGAAAGTGGAATGGTCTGTGTTGCAGACGATTCAGGACTTATGGTTGACTTTCTTGACGGTGCACCGGGTGTTTATTCGGCCCGTTTCGGTGGTGAACACGGAAATGATGCAAAGAACAATGAAAAATTATTAGGTCTTATGAAGGATGTTCTTGAAAGTGAACGAACAGCAAGATTTGTAAGCTGTGTTTGTTGTTGTTTCCCTGACGGAAGAAGTTTCACAGTCCGTGGCACTTGCGAGGGTAAAATCGCATACGAGGTACACGGAAATGGTGGATTTGGTTATGACCCGTTGTTTTTAGTAGGGGATAAGACATTCGGGGAGCTTTCTGCTGAAGAAAAAGATAAGGTAAGTCACCGTGGAAACGCTTTAAGAAAATTTGTAGAAGAATTACAGAAGTATTTATAAAAAATTATATGCATTGTAAGGGACGACGACTCGGCGTCCCGCATGCAAAAAGACGACTTATGACGGGCTGTCGAGGGTGAGGGTGTCCGTTGGACACCTCTGCGAAGCAGAAGCACCGACCGAACCGGCAGGTGAGACCCGCCAGTCCCTACAAACAGAAAAAACAAATTTTAGGAGAAAATAAATGACAAGTAAAGAAAGAGCATATTGGAGAGGACAAGCAAACTCATTACCGGCATTATTTCAGGTTGGTAAAGGTGGAATTTCAGATGCACTTATCAAGCAGACTGATGACGCGCTTACTGCCCGTGAACTCATTAAAATAAAGGTGCTTTTAGAAACAAGCCCTGAAAAACCAAAGGAAATCGCACAGAAGCTGGCCGTTGCAACAAACAGTGATTGCGTTGGTGTTATCGGTGGCAGTATGATATTCTATCGTTATAACCCAGAACTTCATAAAGATGAAAAGAAGGCAAAAAATAAAGGAAGAAAATAATTATGAAAATAGGTATTTTTGGTGGAACATTCAACCCTCCTCACAAGGGACATACAAGAATGATTGAAAAAATGGCTGAGGAATTGGAACTTGACAAGGTCATTATTATTCCAAACAAAATTCCAACACATAAGCGTTGTGATGATTTAGCGGATAATGAGCATAGAGTTGCTATGTGTAAAATCGCTTTCAATAATCCAAAGTTTGAAATCAGCACAATGGAAATGGACAGAGATTCAAGCAGTTACACGATTTTCACAGTTGATGAGCTTATGAAAAAGTATCCCAGGGACCAGCTTTATCTTATTATTGGTTCTGATATGTTCCTTATTTTCCATAAGTGGTATAAGCATAAGGAATTGCTTGAAAAATGCAAAATCTGTGTTGCGTGTCGTGATAATGATGACGACGTTCAGGTACTCCGAGCATATGCATTTGAAAAATTGGGTATTTATATGCCACAGCTTGATGTGAAAAATGTACATATTTCACTTCTTGATGCATATGAGGTAAGTTCAAGTGAAATCAGGGAAAGAATAGAACAAGAAAAGAGCCTTTATGGTCTTGTTGCCCCTGAAATTATTGCATATATGGAGCAGAATAAGTTGTATGGTTACAGAAAGAAACGCTGAATTTCTTGAAATTCTTAAAACGAAACTGCTTCCTCAAAGGCTGTATCACTCAATTTGTGTTGCTGAAAAAGCAAAGCATCTTGCCGAAAAATATGGTGCAGACAAGGAAAAAGCATACACAGCAGGACTTATTCACGATATAATGCGATATGAACCTGTTGAAAAAATGATTGAGCTTATTGAAGATGACGGTCAGGCTTTATCAGATAGTGAAAAAGCAATAACTGTTACGCTTCACGCTATTGCCGGTGAAGTTTATCTGCGAAAAGTATTAAATGTTACTGACGAGGAAATACTTTCAGCAGTCCGTTGGCATACAACAGGCAAAGAAAATATGTCTTTGTTTGAAAAAGTGATATATGTTGCTGATTTGGTTTCTGAGGACAGGTGTTATCCCGATGTTGACGATGTCAGGGAGTTGGCAGAAAAAGATTTAGATAAAACTTGCCTTCGTGGGTTATCCTTTACAATAGAGGACAACGCGAAAAAGGGTAAGCTTATTCATACGGAAACAGTAAAAGCCTATAACTACTTTGTAGAAAGGATAAAATAAATGGACAGAATAGAACTTATGAAGAATATTGTTGCTACTCTTGACAGTAAGAAGGCAACAAACATAAAATCTCTTGAGATTACAGAGCTTACATCTGTTGCAGATTTCTTTGTAATTGCAACAGGTACGTCGGGCACACATATCCGTGCTTTGTCAGACGAAGTGCAGGATGCTCTTACAAAACAAGGTGTTGAGCCAAGAAATGTTGAGGGTAAATCAACAGGCTGGATTTTGCTTGATTACGGCACAGTTGTTGTTCACCTTTTCACACCTGACCAGAGAGAACTTTACAGCCTTGAACATCTCTGGGGTGATGCAAAAGAATACGATATCAGTACAATAATCACAGAAGACTAAAACGAAAAAAATATCTTTAAAGAAGGTTATATATATGAATTACGATTTTAAAGCCACCGAACAGAAGTGGCAGGCAAAATGGGAAGAAGCAAAGGTTTTTGAGGCTCAGGATAATTCCAGTAAGCCAAAATTCTATGGCCTTGTAGAATTCCCTTATCCATCAGGTGCAGGTATGCACGTTGGTCATATCAAGGCTTATTCAGGTCTTGAAGTTGTATCAAGAAAAAGAAGACTTGAAGGCTACAATGTGCTTTTCCCAATCGGTTTTGATGCTTATGGTCTTCCAACAGAAAACTATGCTATCAAGACAGGTATCCACCCAAGAAAAGTTACTGATATGAACATTGAAAAATTCACAAGTCAGTTAAAGAGAGTTGGTTTCTCATTCGACTATTCAAGAGTAGTTGATACAACTGATGACAAATACTATAAGTGGACACAGTGGATTTTCCTTAAAATGTTTGAAAACGGACTTGCATT
>JAZSDZ010000043.1:0-6004 GCA_045531435.1 Candidatus Fimenecus sp. | reverse complement strand
AATAGGTGATTGATGATAATGGCATTTTGATTGGTGAGACCTCAATATTGCTTTTCAAAAATTCATCATCATACTGAAAGCCAACAATTCCACTATCATCCTGATGAAGATAACCAATAGTTGTGCCCCACATTTTAACACAAACTGTGTTTACTTTGTTCATTCTTCATCCTCCTTATCTTCGCCCCATACCCAAGTGTCATTTGACTTTTTCTTGTCAGGTCTTGCGCGTTTTCTTGTAGTTTTTTCTTCAAATATTGCTTTATAGTCAGGCTGTGGCTCAGGAATTAAAGCATCTAAATTGTCAACAATATTAAACTCGTTCAAAATTTTAATCAGATTGGACATTTTAAGGTCGTCACCATTTTCGATACGAGCAATAGTCTTTAATGAAATACCACATTTTTTTGCAAACTCAGCCTGAGTAACATTCAATGAAACACGATATTGCTGAATGCGATTTCCTATTTCTGATAATATTGCCATTTCGTTACTTAAATTAGTAATCTTCATATTATATTCTCCAAATAACAAGTCATATTTGCACTTTTATTATACATATATGTATTTATTATGTCAAGTATGACTTGTATTATTTGTTCAATTTTTATAAATTTATGGTCCACCCTTGACATTAGCCCCGGCGGCAGCAGAAACCATACAAAGTTTTCTCAACGATACAGGCACTACGCCTGGCGATTACGATTTAATTCTTACGGGTGATTTGGGTAGGGTTGGAAGTGAGCTTTTAATTGATTTATTGAAAAAGGATTTTCATATTGACATTTCATCCGTTCATAATGACTGTGGACTTATGATTTACGATTTAAAAAATCAGGATATGCATGCAGGTGGGTCAGGCTGTGGTTGCAGTGCTGCTGTGATGAACTCATACATTATGAAAAAAATCGAGAAAAAAGAACTAAATCGTGTTCTTTTTGTGGGTACCGGTGCACTACTTTCCACAACATCTTCGCTACAAGGCGAAAGTGTCCCCGGAATCGCACACGGAGTTCTTTTGACAAGCGGTGAATAATATAATGGATATGAAAAACAATATGAGTATGACTCATGACATCACTATGATTTCCCGTATGGGAAAAACCTTGAGACTACTGCAAATTCTTGAAACAACACTGACCGTTGGGATAATAGCCTTTACCGTTTTGAGAATGATAAATATTTTTAAAGAACAGAATTGACTACACAATTAACCCTGTGTGGTCTTTTTGTTTTGGTTGATATAAACAGTTGTTTTTGTTTGATATGGGTGGTATAATTATTCTATCAACTAAATGAGGTGCAATTATGAACTTTGATGTAAATAAATTAAAATGGACAAGAGAGCCTGCAGACTACAAGATTTCTGCTGATAAAATTGAAATTATCACAGCTCCAAATACAGATTTGTGGCAGAGGACATACTACCATTTCAGAAATGACAATGCTCCTGTTTTACAGATGGAAACTGACGAGAAATTCTTCTCCTTTGCTGTAAAAACTGACTTTGAAAGTAAGCATCGCTTTGACCAGTGTGGCATTGTTATGTATCTTGATAGTGAAAACTGGCTCAAGGGCTCAATAGAATATGAAAACGAAAGCTTTCAACATCTCGGCTCTGTCGTTACCAACAACGGTTACTCCGACTGGGCAACAACTGAAATTGACGCAAACCTCAAATCAATGTGGTATCGTTTCAGCCGTCGTGAAGACGATTATTGTATTGAATGCTCCGAAGATGGTGTCACATACAAGCAGATGCGTGTCTGCCACATGTGGAATGGTTCAGGGACTATTCAGTTCGGCATTTATGCTTGTAGCCCTGAAAATTCAACCTTCAAAGCAACCTTTACAAATATGGAAATCACAGAATGCAAATGGTTAGCCCACAACGGACAACAACCTGACGAAGAATAAAAATGTTAATACACAAAAATGCCTATGAGGTCATCACAACCTCATAGGCATTATGCTTTTAGTCAAGTCCCATTAGTTTCAAAATAAAAAATACGATTAGTAATATAACAAACCATTTTATACCAGTTGAACCATTAGAACCAAAATATGAACTGTTTCCTGACGAACGGTTACCATTATCAATAACCGATTTATATTGTGCATAATCGTGGGCATCTACTCTGCCATCATTATTCCAATCCATAAAACACCTCTTATTCTGATGGAATCCACCATTGAATTGGTTTATCGGAATTTCGCTCTGTTTCTCCTATTTCTTTGACAAGACTTTCATAAAATTCTTTTTCTTCTTCATCTTGGAATTCAGGAATACCCCCAAGCACAACCTGAACATAGAGTTTATTCATTCTTTCGCCTGTCATAACTTTTCACCTTAAAACTGACCTAACAAACACAGCAAGCCATACAAACCAAATAATAATGCGAAAAATGTAAACATTTAGAACATCTCCTTTTCTGTTTACATAATATCACAGAATCGGAGATGTTGCACTTTTTATTTTGAAACTATGTACTAAAAAACGGACTCACTTGCGGTCGATTCGTGAATCGACTCTACAAAAACGAACTCATTTTATTTCGGAATGCGATTCAGGTACATTCCACCGTTTTGTTTCAGCCACAAGTGGCATTGTTTATAGTTTGGAAAGACCTTATCAATTTCTGCATAGAATCGTGCAGAATGGTTCATTTGCTTTATGTGGCACAACTCATGCACAACAATACTGTCAATGATTTCATCGGGTAACAACACCAAAAGACAGTTGAAATTCAGGTTGCCTTTTGATGAGCAACTACCCCAACGGGTGTGCTGACATCTGATAGTGATTTTGTTGTATGTTACACCGATTTGCTTTGCATAAAACTCAACTCGTTTTGGAATGTCGAGTTTTGCCTTTGCTATGAATTGCTTGATTTCTTCTTGTGTGAAAGGCTTTAAATCATCCAAAACCTTCTGTCTTTCATTGAGTTTTGTGAGATGTTTTTCAATCCAAGATTTCTTTGACTCAATGAATTTAAGTATCTCTTTTTCTTTCATTCGCATAGGTGCACGAGCGATAATTTCGTTGGGTTTTAATTCGATTGAAAGTGTTTTTCTGTTGCTACGAATGATTCTGACATTTATATTCATTGGATTAACTCACACCCTTTCACCTTGAATTTATAATTATTATATCAACTTGAATTAAAAGATTCAACAATCGTATTATGACATCAGTCCTTAAAATCGGTCTATAACAAAAAGCCGAGTTATAAAACCCGGCTTTTGTTATATTATTTAGTTTTCGTAAATCTTTGTGCTACCGAAGAGGGAACGGAAGAAGCCACCGATTTTATCGAAGAAGCCTGATTTTGAGTACATTTCTATTTGGTCAAACCCACAATAAGCACCATATGAATCATATAAGTGAGCTGTAAATGTTGTGTAACCATTTTTATTTGAAATGATTTGTAAACTGCCATCTTCTCGAACACTCATATCGAAATTGTTATTACTTGCTGTCCATTCAATATACCAACCATCAGGTACTGCACCCTCAACATTTGGATGAAGTATAATACCATCTTTGCTTCGTATTGTTGTTGTGGATGGTTTTTGAATGTTAAATGTATAAGAAATATGTTCTCGTGGTTGGTCTGTCAGACAAGAGTTGTTTAAACCTATAACCATATTATTCCATTGTCCCGGTGTTCCCGAATAATATACATAATTAAGTTTGTTACATTCTTCAAATGCATAGTCACCAATTCTTGCAACACTAACAGGAATTGTTACATTTCTAAGCTCTGAACATTGGTGAAGAGCATAATTTCCAATTGATGATACATCGTATTCAACTACAAGATATTTTATATCATCAGAAAAATCATAAAGCCATGGTGCTGTTTCATCACTTGAATAATCATACATCTCGCCACTGCCTGAAATTGTCAATGTTCCTGTTGATTCATCAAAATCCCATGTTAAATTATCACCGCATGTTCCAGAAGTAACTTTTTCGATTACCTCTTCTATTCCATCCGTATCAATTATATGAGTATATTTAACCTCACCATCTACTTCCTCTGTGACAAATAACTGAACATCTTCCGTTTCCTCTGCTTCACTTACAGGGCTATACATTGTTTTGCCATCTTCAAGTATTACATCGTTAAATGTTTTAGATTCGAAAATTTCACCAGTTACGAAATTGCATTTTTCAATGGAATAAGTCATTGTTCCTGTATCAGTTCCAATTAATTCAACATTGAAATCTTTATCCCCATTTATATAAATAATTTTTTGGTCACCATCAGTACAGATGATTACATCACCAAAGGAACTATCATAATAATTAACTTCCCCATTTATAACTGATGCTATTTGATTTCCCGATTCATCAGTGATAATTACATCCACTGGACATAAAATTTTTGTAATCCATCCGAGAGTCCAATATGTAAAATCATCCATTTCATCTAAAAATGAACCATTCCATTCGGTTGGATATACTTGTTGGTCAAAAAATTCTAAATAAAGTTCACTGTCGTGGTCTTTAAAAGGATTGATTGTTTCCTCGGCATCCTTGGTAAACCAATATGTTTGTCCGAATTTCCCCCACGATGTGCCTGGAGATGTATATGCACTGCAGAAAGGCCCCGGAACAAACGGTACAATATCTTCGCGATTGCAAAGGTTGAAAATGTTTGCGTAATTAGGAAAGACACGTTTACACGCAACATCTGGGCATGCAAAATTATAATTATAGATATTTGATGCACGTACACCATTTTCCATTAATTCTACAGATAAAAGATTTGCTACAGCAGCACCACGGCTGTGGCCCGTAATAACGAACTTAACATTATCAGAAGTTAAAGAATCCATTAAAACAGACTCAATGTGATTGTATATTCTATATGCAGGAGCAAAAAAGCCCACATGCTTTTCCTCTGTAAATCGAGAATCAAAGGTAAAGTTTCCAACCCAATCGGATAAATTATCACTTCCACGAACAGTAACTAAACAAATTAGTTCATCAGTATATTCAGAATCTTTAAATGAAAGTGCATAACCACAAGTAGATGGGTCAAAAGGAAGACTATAATCATAAAAGTCAAAATCATCGCCAAAACCAAGAGATGTATAAGCATCTTTGATATCTGTTTTGTCATATGCAGCGGCAGAAAGTGCAGCTAACATATTAGCAAACTTGGAATGATAGAGTGATGAATCCCAATCATGAGTATAATAATCAAGACTCTTATCAAATTCTCGCCCAAGTATGCAATACTTATTTTCTTCAGGTTCATTTGGTTCTTCTGGTTCATCATCAGTTGTACCACCTGATGAATTAAAGTGGATTGTTGCGTTGGTTAAATCTTCATTGTATGAACCGATTGAAATCTTTTTCCATTGTTCTTCTGTGCCTGAGTAATATACATCCGTAAGGCTGGAGCAATAATCAAATGCATAATCACCGATTGTTGTTACACTGTCACCGATTGTTACACTTGTAAGGCTGCGGCAATCATCAAATGCATTATCACCGATTGTTGTTACACTGTCACCGATTGTTACACTTGTAAGGCTACCGCAATATTCAAATGCATTATCACCGATTATTGTTACACTGTCACCGATTGTTACACTTGTAAGGCTTTTGCAATTCCAAAATGTACCATCACCTATTGATGTAACACTGTCAGGAATTGTTACACTTGTAAGGCTGCGGCAATCATCAAATGCATAATCACCAATTGTTATAACACTGTCAGGGATTGTTACACTTGTAAGGCTGACGCAACCTCTAAATGTATAATTACCGATTGTTCTTACACTGTCAGGGATTGTATAGCTTGTTCTTGTATTACCAATAGGATATTGAATAAGTGTTGTTTTATCTTTATTAAATAAAACTCCATATTCGTCATTTGAATAATATTGATTATTGTTATCTACAGTAAAACTTGTAAGGCTATCGCAATATTCAAATGCAGAATTACCGATTGTTGTTACACTGTCAGGGATTGTTACACTTGTAAG
>JAZSDZ010000126.1:0-37373 GCA_045531435.1 Candidatus Fimenecus sp. | reverse complement strand
CCTATAAAAAATAATTTGTCAATTGTAACTATGAGAACGATATACCTTTTTTACAGGATTTTTTTCATAATATTCAACAAGTGTATTCCCTGTAATTCTTGTATCTCTTTCCATTTCTCGCAATATGGTGATTTTCGTATTTATCTCATACAACTCAATGGCACATGCTCCCTTTTTAAGGGCAGAAAATCGCTCTATCATCTCCTTTATATCCTCTGCTTGTCTTAAATATTCTTTTCCTAATTGTTCCAAAGTCATTTCTGCCTCCTTTCTATACCGAACATTTGTTCTGTACAGAAAGTACTATATCACTTCAAATGCAATATTTCAACATAAACAACAAAAAACAGTCCACTAAAACGGACTGTTTTCAAAAATTTATTATAACAAAATTGTATTTATGTTTTCTTAATTACCTTCACTCTGCATTTAGGACAGGTAATTTCAATTTTTCCTCTGCCCTTCGGCACTCTCAAAACCGTTTTACATTCCTTGCACTTAAAATATCTGTGTGTTTTTCTGTCACGGATTTTGTTTCCAAAAAGTTTAAGCTCTGATTTCGGCTTAACAGACCATCTCAGATACCAATTAAGTTCTTTTCGTCTTGCTTCGTAATTTTTCGACAATACTCTGAATAACGCATAGCAGATTATGGCAATACCTATGAAATATAAAAATCTCAACACTCTGAAATTACCTAAAAATGTAAATATCATAGATAAAACCAGCAAGACCAATGTAAATTCATCGTTACCGTATCTTCCCGCCATAAATTGTTGCATTTTTATTGTGAATTGTTGAAGCAGCACCTGTAATCTCTGTAAAATGTTCATTTCATTCTTCCTTAAAATATAATGGAAATATATTATATCATAAATATTTGGAAATAATTACATAAATTTTAACAAAATGTAAATTGGAACTTATTGGAGAGAGTGAATTCGTAATTGAAGGGTAAAAGCAAAGGCAGGAAACGAATCTCCTGCCCTACTTATCATAAACATTATTAAACTGAATTATTTTTTGCAAGACAATCTCATCGAAGCGAAACTATATAAGTTATACTGCGAGTTGAAAGTCAGAATGTATTGCGAAAAAATCAGTTTGCCTTTTTAATCTGGTTAAGCTTTGCGTTAAGTTCAAGAAGCTCTTCCTTGTTCATCTTAAGACCTGTCATACCAAGCATACCGATAAGACGAAGAACTGTAAATCCGCCCATCATCTGCATCATACCTTCGTTCATTTCGAAGCCACCTTCGCCTGCATTCTGTTTTGCAGCTTCAGCGATTGGTCCCATAATCTGACCGAAAAGCATTTGTCCTTCCGGCGCCATAAGCATTTCACTCATTTTTGAGTTAAGTGAAAGATAACCGTCAACTTCTGTTACATCAAACCAGTTGAGAATTGCGCCCTTTTCTTTGAGTCTGTAATCCTCATTGAATGTTTCAACCTTACGGATTACTGATTCATCACCGTATTCACCTGCAATAGCCTGAACTCTTGAAAGATTCTTGTTAGGCACATTGAAATAGAAGAAGTGATTTTCACTTGTCTGTTTTTCAAGGAGTTCGCCATTTACATAAAGTTCAATTTCAGGCTGATTTGAATAAACAGTAACCTTTGTTACATCTTCAACACGGTCAACATATCGTTTACCACAGATGTGAACGAATGGCTCATCAGATAACCATGCCTTATATGCATAGAATGAGTCCTTCTTGTACTTACGGTCAAATGTCATAAGTCCCTTATGATTCTGTCCGTTTTCGCCACCTTCAGCACGAGCATCTGCACCAAAGTCAAACATATTCCATACGTGAGTTGCCCAGATATATTTTCTTGAGAACAACTGCTTGATAAGTTCTTCGTGATAATATGCCTGATATTCTTCAGTATAGTCACCCTGCTGTGGGTTTGATGTATGCCAGTTAAGTGCTTCACAGCCATATTCACTCATACCAACAGGAATCTGTGGGAATTTAGCATGGAAATTATCAAACCAAGGTCCGTTCATGCTTGTATCTCCACCGTACCAGCCGAAATAATGGTTATGTGAAACAACATCAGGAATCTGAATATACGGGTCATCAAGACTGCACATTGAAACAACTGCGATAGTTGTAAGTCTTGTTTTATCCATTTCGTGACAAAGGTCATTAAGGATTTTGTGGTTTTCAAGAAGGTCGTCATCAGAACCATTCATTGAAATTTCATTTGAAAGACCCCAGACAACGATTGATGGGTGATTGTAGTTCTGAACAATAAGCTCCTTCATCTGTGAAATTGTGTTTTCACGACCTGTTGGCATATGCTTTGAAATATATGGAATTTCTGCCCAGATTACCATACCGTATTCGTCACAAAGGTCATAGAAATACTGGTCGTGCTGATAGTGTGCAAGTCGAATTGTGTTTGCACCCATTTCATAAATTAAGTCCATATCTTCCTTATGATGTTCAGGAAGAAGAGCGTTACCAAATCCCCATCTGTCCTGATGACGGGAAACACCACGAAGCGGATATTCTTCACCATTAAGGATAAATCCTCTTTCAGGGTCAATTTCAAATGTACGGCAACCAAAACGGGTTGAAACCTTATCAATTACCTCGTCACCTTCAACAAGTTCGATTTCTGCTGTGTAGAGATATGGATTCTTTCTACCATTCCAGAGAACAACATTCTTGATTTCAATTGTTTCCTTGAATTCATCAGTTTTAAGAGTTGCAACAACATTGCCGTTTTTATCCTTGATGATATAGTTAATCATCTGATTATCCTTTTTATTTGTTACAAATGCTTCAAATGTAACTCTTGCATCAGAACCGACAATTTCAGGTGTGATTGCAATACCCTTACCACCGTAATAGTCAAGCTCAAAGTGGCTGTTGTTTACTGCAATGAGATTTACATTTCTGTAAAGACCACCATAGAAAGTAAAGTCAGCCATCTGTGGATAAACAGTTTCATTTGCAGAGTTGTCAACAAGAATTCCAAGTCTTGTACCCTTTTTGAGTTCTTCTGTAATATCAACTCTCCATGTAGAATAACCACCGTCGTGACTTGCTAACTTGTTTCCGTTCATATATACAGTTGCAGATGAGTTTGCACCATTGATTTCAAGGTAATATTTATCTGCAGTCGGAACTTCTTCCATATCAATATCCTTTACATAACAGCAAGTGCCACGATAATAGTCGTTGCCACCATCCTGACCGTCAATAGCATTCCAACAATGTGGAACATTGACAAAATCCCAATCTTCAGGTGTAACTGCAGGAACTTCATTAACGCCCTTACGGAATGACCATTTACGATTTAAGCTTATAATTTTTCTCATATATATGCACTCCTTTGATTTATTTCAATTATTTATTTTCAACAGACTTTGCTAATTCTTGTTCTTCTTTTTTACCGATGTTATAGATAAATGCCATTGAGAGGAAAGCAATAAGTGAACCTGCTGCAAGAACAATAAAGTAAAGATTCTTTACTTTTTCACCAAAGTCTGCGGACTGAACAGCATTTTCACCTTCAACGAAACCGATAGCAATAAGTCCCCAAGAAACAACTGCCTGACCGATACCTTGTGAAAGCTTACGGAAGAATGAATAAAGAGCATAAAGTGAACCTTCTTCACTCTTACCTGTTTTTCTGTAGCTTACTTCAATACAGTCAGCAACAATAGCCCAGACTGAAATCTGGAATACTGCGTTACCGATATTAAGACCCATAAGGCAGATTATATAAAGAATCATACCCTTGCCATCAGGAGTCACAGGAACAAACAATGAAATCAGACCTGAAATCGCACCGACAAGCATACAGCTTACAACAACATTCTTCTTACCGAATTTCGCAGTTATTTTTCCCACAATTGCCATAAATACAATCATAGGAGCATAAGAGCCTACCATAGCAATACCAACTTTTCCTGTATCCTGGAAGAAATACTGGAAAACCATATTGTTAAGCGCCATTGTTGAGTTGAAAAGTGCAACGGAAGCAACAGAAGCAATAGTAGCGCCAACCATAGCTCTGTTTGTGAAGAAAGATTTGAATGCAGAGAAGAAAGCAGTCATAACATTCTTGTTTTCTGTGCTGTCCTCATGATGTACTCTTTCCTTAACGAGCTTTGTTGTTCCCCAAAGAGTTGCAAATGCAACGATTGACATTACAAGTGCAACCGGAAGAAGAGTTTCACCCTTGAGAACCTCTTCTGTAAGACCTGTTACAGGGTTCTCAACTTTATTATAAACGATACCGGGAAGAACAATCATAATTACGATTGCAGGTAAAGCCGCACCTATACTACGGAAAGTAGAAAGAGAAACCTTTTCCTGTGGGTCACTTGTGATAACACTGTGAAGTGAACCATAAGGCACATTAACCATTGTATAAGCAATTGACCATAAGCAATAAGAAACAAGACACCAAGCATATTTACCTGCATAAGGTAATGCTGTAACAGGTGCGAAAATCATTACATTAAATATAACAAGAATTAAGCCACCTGCAAGAATCCATGGCATATACTTACTCTTTTTACCGATACGCTTTGTATCAACAAGGTTACCGATAACAACATCATTGATAGCATCAAATATTTTTGAAATAAGAATGATTACAGCATAGTCTGCTGCTTTGATTCCTATATATTGCAGATAGAAAAGCTGCATAAAGGTTGAAACGAGCTGAAATGAAAAGCCACATCCCATATCACCCATTGCATAACCTATCTTATCCTGCCAACCAAAAGGTCGAATATTCTGTTCTTTCACATTAACACATTCTTTCTTTGTATATTAGCAATTTGCTTTATATCATTTTAACCTGATCAATCTCTCTTTTCAAGTGCTGTTTAAAAAACGGTGATGTTACCACCACCGCCTTTAAATATTAAACTTAATTATTTAATAGTTTCAGTTTTTTCAGCCGCATGTCTTTCTGCAAGTTCTGCTTGCATTGTTTCAAGTGTTTTCTTATCAAGGTTATACACAAGACCAAGACCGACAAACTGGAAGATACCTGCAACAAGATAAAGAACAGCAACAAGCATACGGATATCGCAAGCCACTTCCCAACTCAGCAAATTAACATCAATTTCTGTAAAGTTTCCGTTTGCATCAGGAGCACTGTTGTTTACGTAACCCATAGTACCCATAATTGCAATTGCAACAGCAGGTCCTAAGCCCTGAGCTAGCTTACGGAAGAATGAGTGAAGCGAATATACAGTACCTTCTTCACGGCTACCTGTTTTCCACTCATTATAGTCAATAGCGTCACCCATCATAGCCCAAGAAACTGTTGAGTAAATTCCGAGACCCAATGCACAGATAAGCTGACCAACAATATAAATAATTAAATCGAGCTTTGTATTTTCTTCTGTAACAGGAATAATTCCGAGTGGTGCAAGTAAGAGAATTGCTGCACCAATAATGTAGCAAATTGAACCAACTGCTGAAAGCTCTTTCTTACCATATTTTTTAACCATCTTACGAGCAAGTGGTGTGAAAAGTACGATAGGAATCATTGCAAACATTGAAACAAGACCTGAAATCTCTGTGTTGTCAAAATAAATCTGGAATGTAACTGTAACAGCTGTTGTAGCACCCTGCATACCGATAAACATACCCATAGCAGCAAGTGTAGCACCAACTGCAGGTCTGTTTTTAACAAAGTTGCCCATAGCCTTGAAAACATTGAATTTAGGCTGGTCTTCATTGCATTGTACTTCTGTATCAACACGGATTTCTGTGTTTTTAATCATAAACTGGAAGCAGAGGAAACCAATAATACCCATAACAAAAGCCATTATGAATACTCGTGTTCCGTTAAGTGATTCGTCTTCATTATAAATAATGAATGGGAAAACTACCATCGGAACCATATTACCAATCATACCACCGATTGAACGCCAAGCAGAAAGAGAAGCTCTGTCAGCATCATCGGAAGAAATGAGTGATAAAAGTGAACCATAAGGAACATTTGCTACTGTGTAGAACGCATCCCAGAGAACATAACCACCAATGAAAATTGCAATTTTTGCAATGAGTGGAGCTTTTGTTGCAGGAATAAAGCAACAAGCACCGCCAATAATAAGTCCGATTGAACCTACAAATATGTACTGTAAGAATTTATTTCTCTTATACTTGTGTTTGTCGGCATCAATAATTGAACCGATAAGCGGGTCATTGATTGCGTCCCATACCTGAACTACGATTAAAAGAAGTGAGTACCATGTACTGAGTCCCATAACCTGTGTCCAGAAAAGTGCCATTGTACCCTTGAGTGCAAAAGACATATTACAACCCAAGTCACCCATCATATAGGCTACTGAGTCACGCATACCAAACTTGCGGTAACCGTTAGCATCGAGTTTTTTCTCTTTTGCCATTTTAATTTCCCCCTAAGAAACATGTAATAATAACATCAAGTATATACATACCCTACTCTGTTATGTTCTTATTTTACAATAAGTCGTGCTTTTATCGTTAGTAAACTTTTTGTTTTTTCAGGTATTATTTTTTGTTTTCTCTTGATTTTTACCAAAATTTGTACGATAATAAAGAAAAAACTGTTAAATTTTACAGAAGGATGTTATTTAGTATGTTTTATGAAAAAGAGTTGAACTTTTTTCGCAATATCCTGAACAATTACAGAATTCATTCCTGCATTATAAAGTCAGACGACAAATCATACCGCAAGGCTGACCGCGGACTTCGTGACTTTTTAGGTATGGAGGAGGAATATGACCAGCTTTTCTGTACTTCTCACGAAAGCATAAAGGAAAATATGATATGCAAAATTACCGATATTTTCTTCTGCAATTATATTTTTATTCTTCTGCCCACAAAGGACAGCTCCCCTTCCACATTTATTGCAGGTCCTTTTATTGATACAGCCATCAACCAGAACACCCTGATGGAAATTGCTGAAAGGAACAACATTCCTGCCCATGTTTTTTCACAATTACAAAAATATTACACAAGCGTACCTGTATATACCGACCGTGATATGATTATCTCTCTTTTCAACTCTTTAGGAGAAGTTTTGTGGGGCAACACAGATAGTTTCGATTATAAGACTATCAATATGATATATAATAGTCATGCTTTCCCGAAAATTGTAAAAAATTCAGAAAACAAAACCGATAATGCTCTTCTTACAATGCAGATGCTTGAACGCAGATATGAGGGTGAGCGCAAAATGATTCAGGCTGTAAGTCAGGGTATGACTCATCAGGCAGAGCAGATTCTTTTAAAATCTTCTACATTTATGCTTGAAATGCGAGTGGAGGACCCTGTGCGCAATATTAAAAATTACAGCATCATTGTCAATACACTCTTTCGCAAAGCTGCTGAACAAGGTGGTGTCCATCCTCTTTATATTGATGGCGTTTCATCAGATTTCGCAAAACGAATTGAACGAATCACCTCTGTTGAAGAGGGCATAAATATGCACCACGAAATGATTGACAAATATTGCGCCCTTGTAAAAAAACATTCCATGAAAAACTACTCACCTATTGTTCAGAAGGTAATCACCCTTGTGGATTTCGATATTACTGCAGATTTAAGTCTCAGCAGTCAGGCAGAAATGCTTAATGTAAATGCAAGTTACCTTTCAACTCTTTTCAAAAAAGAAGTGGGCATAACTCTCACGGAGTATGTAGCCAAAAAAAGAATGGAACAGGCCGCATTCTTTCTCACCTCCACCAACCTGCAAATTCAGATGGTGGCACAGAATTGCGGAATTTATGATGTAAACTATTTCACAAAACTTTTCAAAAAACACACAGGCAAAACACCAAAGGAATACCGCGAAAGCACAATAAGTTTTTGATATCAAATTATAATTGACCACGCAAAAAAGCACCTCAACCGAGGTGCTTAGTTTATTATATACTATTTTATTCAGCCTTTGCTTCTGCTTCGTGCTTTTTGCGAAGTGCTTCGTAAATTGGCTCCATCTTTTCCTTTGTAAGAGGATAACCAAATCTGAAAATAAGCCATACGCTAGTGTAAACGATTGCAGGAATCACTGTACAGATAAACATAATCTTTTTACTTGTGTCATTTTCTGCGATAAAGCCGTTACCTGCAGTAAGGCTGTCATATTTTGCCCACTGGAGAAGGAAAAGTCCACCTGCGTCAGCAATTGCCTGACCAAGCTGACGACCGAATGTATATGCAGAATAAACTGCACTTTCATTCCTGATGCCTGTTGTGTATTCCTGATAGTCGATAACGTCCATAACAACTGCCCAACAAGTAAGGCTTACGAATGTGTAACCGAAACCGATAAGGAGTAAACAGAGCATATAAAGCCATGCAGGATAAATTCCCTGTTCAGGGTTTATCCACATAATGAAATCTTCATTATTTGCAGTAAGGAAGAGAAAAATTGATGCTGCTGCAGAAACAATTGACATTCTTCCGCAAAGCTCTTTTTTACCATATTTAGCAGAAAGCTTTGGTGTGAACAAAATGAGAATTACCATTGGAAGATAATTACATATTGTACCGATAATACTGAGTCCTGTATTTGTAAAGTAGTTCTTGTAAAGGTAAGTATTAAATGAGCCGAACTGAAGCTGCCCACTGATAAGAACACCTGAAAGAGTGAGCAAAACAAATGGCTTTGACTTGAAAAGACCCTTATAAACACCCTTTAAGTCAACATTTTCGTCTTCAACAGCAGGAACACGTTCCTTAACCATTTTGTGACCAACAAGGTAAGTGACAATTGAGAAAATACCCATCAAGAGCGCATAGATAAACATTCTGTTACCGTCTGCAACCTCAATTTCAAGACCTGTCTGTTCATCAATTCTGCCACTGCCAACATAGATAATCATAGGTGCAATAAGAAGAACAACTGCACCACCGATACCACTACCTACTGAACGAGCAGTAGAAAGGATTGTTCTGCCCTGAGGGTCATCAGTAATAACAGAAGCCAATGAGCCGAAAGGTATGTTCATAGCAGTGTACATTGTGCAATACACAAGATACAGAATAATTGCAAGAACGAATAAAAGCATAGGCTTTTCTGCCAATGTCTGATTATAGAAAATTGAATTAGGGTCATTAAAAGGAATAAAACAGAGGACTGTTGAAATTCCCAAAGGAACTGCCACAAGTCGCAAATACTGACGATATTTACCATCCTTACCTGCTTTTCTCTTTGAAACAACAGCACCCCAGAGTGGGTCGTTAACAACGTCCCAGAGACGAGTGATAATAAACATATAACCGACGAGCTTTGGTGCAATTCCGAAAACGTCAGTCATAAAAATTTTAAGGTAGCTTGTAATGTAAGTAAGGTTAAACATATTACCCGATTCAGCTATGGTGTAACCGGCAATATCCCTGAATCCTATTTTATTAGGATGATTGTTAACCTCTTTTGGTTGTTTTTGTTTTTTTGCCATAAAGGTTTTTCTCCTTTCACTTTCAATAAGAGAATAATAACACTTTTTCCTGAACATTTCAATAGATAAATAAATCTTAAATATGCAACATTCAGTATTTATTGACATAATTTTTTTATAGTATTATAATTGTATAAATAGTTTTGAATTCCCTTTTATTGAAGGAGGAAACAATATGGCACAGATTGCAGATATACTTAAATACGAGGGTGACAATACCACCTTTATATGGAAACATCCTATTGAAGATTTCAACAGCCTTACACAGTTGATTGTTCACGAAAATCAGGAGGCTATTTTCTATCTTAACGGTCAGGCTCTCGATTTATTCGGTCCCGGTCGATATACTCTTGAAACACAGAATGTTCCTGAGCTTTCCAAAGCATTAAATCGCACAACAGGTGACGAAACACCATTCCATTGTGAAGTTTACTTTGTAAACAAGGTTGAACAGATGGCGATTAAATGGGGCACTGATTCAAAGGTTCAGTACATTGAGCCAACATACAAATTCCCTATTTCAATCGGTGCAAGTGGTGAAATGAGCCTTCGTGCAGACAATTCACGCAAACTTCTCTTAAAACTTGTGGGAACAGAAAGCTATCTTACACAGGCTAAGCTTGTAACATTCTTCCGTTCATTCCTTATGACAAGAGTGAAAACATATATTGCACAGACAATGAAGCAAAACAGCATCAATATTTTTGAAATTGATGAAAACCTTGCAATTTTTTCTGATGCAATCAAAGGTCTTCTTGTAAACGATTTTGCCGATTACGGTATTGCCCTTGAACAATTCTTTGTAACAACAATCGTTAAGCCTGATGGTGACAGACAGTATGAACAATTCAAAGAACTTCACTTCCGTCAGTATGCTGATATTGCTGAGGCAAAGCTTCGTCAGCAGAGAGAAATCATAGATGCTGAAACCGAAGCACAGAAGGTTGTAATCGACTCAAAGGCGCAGGCTACAAAGCGTGCACAGGAGGGCTATACATACGGGCAGGAACGTGGATTTGATGTTGCTGAAAAGGTTGCACAGAACGAAGCCGTGGGCGAATTCACAAATATGGGTGTCGGACTCGGCACAATGGCAGGTGTCGGCGGTGCCGTAGGTGGTATGGTCGGCGGTATGATGGGTGATGTTGTGAATGCAACTGCAAATCCAAAATGCTCAAAATGTGGTGCAGTTCTTCCACAGAACGCAAAATTCTGCCTTCAATGTGGTGAAAAGGTTGAGGCTTCTGACCTTGTAACCTGTCCACAGTGTGGTAAAGCAGTTCAGAAAGGCAAATTCTGTCTTGAATGCGGATACAAATTTGCAAACACTTGTCCGAAATGTGGTGCAGAGGTAGCAAACGGCAATTTCTGTTCACAATGTGGTGAAAAGCTTTAATCAGGAGGAAAAGAAAATGAAAATCAGTAAAAACTTTAAATTATATGCCGTTGTCTGGGCTATTTTAGTAGCAGTTTTCAATGTAATTGTGTTTGTTTCTCCTTCTGAAATCAATGGTGAATCAAAATTCACAGACACATTCTGGATTGGTTATGCACTTGTTACGGTTGGCTTTGTAGGTCAGCTTGCTTGTTCATATGTAGGACTCAAAGACGATAACCTTACAAAAGTTTTCTATAATATTCCGTTACTTCGTGTAAGTGTAATCGGTCTTGTTGCAAGTGCAGTTGCAGGTTCAATTTTTATGGCAATTCCGACTGCCCAGACCTGGATTGCTGCAATCGTCAGCGTTATCGTACTTGCTTTTGTTGCTATTGCAACTATCAAAGCAAAATCTGCCGGTGATGTTGTTCAGTCCGTTGAAAAGAAAATCAAAGAACAGACATTCTTCATAAAAACTCTTACAGTTGATGCACAAAGCCTTATGGCAAGAGCAACTACACCTGAATCAAAGGAATTAGTTAAAAAAGTTTACGAAGCAATCCGTTATTCTGACCCTATGAGTAACGAAAACCTTTCTGAAATCGAAGGCAGAATCGGATACGAATTCAAGATTTTTGAAACTGCTGTCAAGAGTGGTGATACTGTGGCACAGGAAAATCAGGCACAGGAATTACTCGCATTAATCGACAACAGAAACAACAAATGCAAAGCACTTAAATAATTGAGGTAATATAATGTCAATTTTAAAATGTGAAATGTGTGGTGGCACACTTGAAATCGAGGAAAACGGACTATATGCCGTTTGCTCTTACTGTGGTACACGAAAAGCACTTCCACAAAGCAACACAGTAAAAAATACAACTCCATCTGCTGATGCTTATTCAGAAAAATCGTCAACAGATGAAGCTGCTCGTATTGAGAACGAAAGAAAACGCGAGGAAGCACGTGCAAGGGCCGAAGAAAACAGGCTCAAGGCTGAATCACAGCGACTCGAAAGAGAAAGACTTGCCGAGAAAAACCGCATCGAAAAGGAAAAGAAAACAAAGGCAAAAGGTAAAACCTTCCTTAAAATTCTTATTTCATTTATTCTTGTTGTTGCAATCGGCACTCTTACCGTAACGGTAATCATCCCGTCAGTAAGATACAGTAACGCAATCAAAAATGTTGAAGAACAAAACTATGAAGATGCCTATCTCACATTCAAATCATTGAGAATGTTCAAGGATAGTAAAGAACAGGCAAAAAGCCTTCTTAAAGACCATCCTGAGGTTGCACAGATTGGTGATATAATCACATTTGGTGCTTATGAACAGGACAACAAAACTGCAAACGGCAAGGAACAGATTGAATGGCGAGTTCTTGATAAGGACCAGAACGGTAAAATGTTTGTTATAAGCCGATATGCCCTTGATTGTCGTCATTACCATTCTTCAGTTCAGCAGGTTACATGGGAAACAAGTGATATCCGTAAATGGCTCAACAGCGATTTTTACAATGTTGCTTTCACCAAAGAAGAAAAAGCAAATATCAAAGCCGTTACACTTGAAAACCGAGATAATGCCGACTACAATACAGACGGTGGAAACGACACAAAGGATAAGATTTTCCTACTCTCAATTGACGAGGCTAAAGCTTATCTCCCATCAACAATTGAAAGAGTTTGTGTTGCGACAAAATATGCCGAATCAAAGGGCTCTCAGCTTGAAAATCTCACTCGCAGCTGCCGTTGGTGGCTCCGTTCACCGGGCTCAACTCTTTACAACGCATCTTTCGTAAAGGTTGACGGATTCATTCTCCAGTTAGGTGTTCCCGTTGGTGTTGAAAAACGCTCTGTCCGTCCTGCAATGTGGATAGAGTTCTGATTTTCTTCAATTAACCACTACAAATAAAAAAACAAAGGTGATTATAATGTCTATCTTATCGCGAGTAAAACACGAAATATATGCATATGTACATCGTGATGAAATGATTTTAAACAATCATTCTCATAAAACAGAGCCTAATCAGGTGAACTTGCATTGGTTCAAATATCCCGGCACAGTCGGTGATAATTTAGGTGATTACCTTGCAACAGTTGTGTATGAGTATATGCTTAAAAGAAAAAATATTCCTCTTGATGCAAAAGTATCGGAAACCAGACATCTGTTAGGTATCGGTTCTGTTTTATCACAAGGATATCAGGATGCAACTGTGTGGAGTAGTGGTTTGATTCTTGAAAAATCATTCAAGTTAAAGTTACTTTTAAAGATAAAAAAACTGGACATCCGTGCAGTAAGAGGCCCACTGACCAGAAAAGTTCTTATAAAAGCAGGTCAGAAATGTCCCGAAGTTTATGGTGACGGTGCTATTCTTATGCCTTACATCTATCAACCTGAAAACATAACAAAAAAATACAACATTTCTCTTGTTGCGCATAGGGATTTCCCGATAGAATTAGACAACACTCAGGATATTCATAAAATCAACATTAAAACTATTGATTACAAATCCTTTATTGATGAAATTGTAGCTTCAAACCTTGTAATCAGCACATCTTTACACGGCATCATTCTTGCAGAAACTTATGGTGTTCCTGCAATATGGGTAAAAAATGAACGTGTTGGTGTTTTTAAATTCTATGACTGGTATGGGGCAACTAACCGAGATTATGTCCAGCCCGCAAATTCTGTAGAAGAGGCTGTTCACTCAACACCACCTGAACCAATTCCGAATTTAAAGGAATTGCAGGAAGGTTTGTTTAATGCTTTTCCTTATGATTTATGGAAGAATTAACAACATTATTTTTATTCATTATTTAATTTAATTCTTATTACAGCCACGGTGATATCGTCATTGTGGCTGATATTTTTTGCCTTTGCAACAGCACAGAGTTTTTCGGGCAAATCATATGAAAACCCATTGTCAGTCACATATTTTTTTATTTCTTCAATACTGTTATCTACTGCACCGTCAGACATCATAATGAGAACATCGTTGTTTTTAAGTCCTCCGTTTATGGTTGCAAATTCTGCTTGTCTTAAAATTCCTATAGGCATAGCAGATTTTTTTATTTCCATTACTTTTCCGTTTCTGTAAAGAAGTGAAACAGTTGCTCCTGCCTTATAAATAACAGTCTTTCCGTTATACAGATTCACCTTTACAATATCGAGTGTTGCCAAAGACTCCTCGTGACTTTTCACAAGCATTGCCGAGTTTACAAGTCGTAATGCACAAGGGAATGAAAAGCCTGAAATTATAAGCCTTGAAAAAAGCGACGATGCCATTGTGCCGTCAATGGCAGCCCTTTTTCCCGTACCCATTCCGTCACTTAAAATTGCAATAAAGTTACCTCTTCCGTCAAAAAACGAATCGAAGCAGTCACCACAGATATTATTTTCATTATCTGAAATCTGATGATAAACGCACTCTGCCATCAACGGTGTTTCTTCCCAGAAAAGAAACATTTTTTCCTTTTCACCCATAATAATTGCAGGTGGTGGAAAGTCTTTTTCCATAGACATTTTTATACAGTCGGTAATCTCTTTTACAGGTACAACACAACCCTTATCAACACTAAGATTAATTACCATGTTCATATTTTCATCTTCATAGCAATTCACAAACGCATCAACACCGATATCCTCAAGACTGTTTTTCAGTGCTACGGATTTACTGCCAAGTGGTTTTATGCCCATTTCAAATTCCATAAGCAAATCGTCAAGCATCTCACCTACTGTATCGAATTGGTCTGTTGTAATTTTTCGCATTTCGTTGATTCTCCCTTCTGCACCAAGCTGTGCCGAGTATAAAACATAGTTTTTGTTAAAGCTGTCACAAAGGGACATTATCCTTATGCATTTGCTTTGTAATGACATTGGTGTGCAGGATGGTGTCACGCTTCCCGTTTTTCGTATTTCTTCAAGCACTTCATCAAATTCACCGAGAGTGGCAGAAAGAGTGTTTCTCCAGCACTTATTATAACTTGCGCATTTTTCGCAAACATTGTCCCTTACGCGAAGATACACAGCAGTTGTGTCGGGCATTGACCTTTCACGAAGCACATCCGATACTCTTACCACAGTTTCAGACATATCACCTACTGCATCCTTCGCAGATTTAAGCCTTGAAATAATCATATTGCGAAACTCTTTTCCGTCACCCGAATATGACATATAAGACAGTTTAAGCTTTAACTGAAAGAGTAATTTTTGTGGTGTAGCAACGAAAATCACAGACGCTAATGCAGTTTCAATGAGTGGTCCGATATTTTTTATATCATCACCTAAAAAGATATACAGTGCACCATAGCAAAAAATGTATGCACAGGCACAAAGCACTCTGCCCGAATAGGAAAAAAGTCCTGAAAAAAGACCTGCCCCTGCATAGCAGAAAACTATAGGCAAACTGTTACCCGTCATCGTAAAGCCCAAAGAAGCACCTGTGCCGATTACTGCTCCGCCCATTTCTTTAAACAGGTATGATGATATCATTACAATGTATGAACAGGCTATTCCCGAAAAGGAAATATTCATAATCGAAAATCTTGATGTGCATAAAATCAGAGCAAGTAACGATACTACAAGTGATACAAGCTCTTTAGATGTTATTCTTTCTTCATTCTGTAATTTCTCCCAGGCACGAGCACCTACGGAAAAGAAGTATGCACCACCAAAGGAAATTATGGCCTCTGCAACTCTGAGAAAAACAATTTCTTCACCAAAGGGTTCTGTAATCGTCACCACTATCCCCGTAGATATTGTTGCAAAAAGAGAAATAAATGAAGAAACGGAATTTTTTCTTTTAAGCTTCGGAAATGTGTTTATATAAACTCTTAAGATATAAACTAAAATCAATGCCATAACATATCGGAAAGCATTGACATAATCATTCGCAATTATGTAACCTGCCATAGCTCCAAAGCAGGTGAAAAGCGTGTTTTTTCTGTGAATACCACAGGCAAATGCTATCCCCAAGGGAGAAAAGTATTGCTGTGACGATGCAGATGATGTCAGGAAAGCAAGTGAGAAGCATAAAGTTTGTACAATTGCCGATTTTCCCAACTCCGACAACTGCACTCTGTCATTATCATACTCTGTGCCGAATTCGTGATTTGTCATTTTTCTCACCTGCCTTTTTCTTTTGATTATATGCTTGTCCACAATAAAAATTTGACATATTGTGTCTGAAAAAACATAGGCTTTCACCCACATAAAAAAGAAAAAAAGAACAATGTGTAATATATTGAGAAATTTGAAAAATCACCTTTAAAAAACAACAACTTTATGTTAAAATATCAACAATACATCAATTATTGGTCCGAGGTGATATTATGGCAATGGTATATACCGTATTATCAGGAAAAGGTGGCGTGGGGAAATCAACCTTCTGCGCAAATGTGGCTCTTGCACTTTCAAGTGAGGGCAAAAAAGTTCTTCTTGTAGATGGTGACATAACTCTTCGCAGTCTTGATTTGCTTCTTGGTGTTGACTCAATGGTAGTTTACGATTGGTCTGATGTTTTGGAAGGTCGTTGCGACAGCGAAAAAGCAAGACTTTTTTATGACGATAACCTTCAGCTTTTACCTGCACCATTAACACTTGGCGAGGACTTGACCATTGACTCCTTTAATGAGCTTTTGTCACAGTACAAGGATAAATATGACTACATTTTCATTGACTGTCCTGCAGGTGTTGGCGAATTACCATTGATTTATGCAAAATGCGCAGATTTCTGTGTTTTGATTGCAACTCCCGACAATATAAGTGCAAGAAGTGCCTGTATCGCAGGAACAAAACTTTCTGAAGCAGGAATCAAGGATGAAAATATGTACCTTGTGATTAATCGTATGGATGGACGAGCTGTAAAATCAGGAAGGCTTTTAAACATAGACGAAGTTATGGATATTACATACCTTAAATTGCTCGGAATTGTCCACGAGGACAAACGCATAACCCATGTGTCTGTCTTTGAAAAAGAGATTTCACAACGCAGCAAAGTCAAAATTTCATTCAGCAATATTGCAGGTAGAATTATGGGAAAAGAAATCCCACTTAATTTGTAAAAAAATATTGAAAATTACAACTTTTTTTGTTATTATAATTGAGTATATATGAAAAATGGGAAAATTTATGAAAGAAAGGGTTAAGTATGAACATAGCACTTATAGCACACGACTCAAAAAAAGAACTTATGACACAATTCTGTATTGCTTATTGTGGCATTCTTTCTCATCATAATCTTTGTGCGACAGGAACAACAGGTAAAATGGTAGCTGAGGCAACAGGACTTAAAATCACACAGTTCTTAAGTGGCTCTCAGGGTGGCGACCAGCAAATCAGTTCAAGAATTGCTTGTAACGAAATTGACCTGCTCCTTATTTTCCGTGACCCGCTTAATCCTAAACCTCACGAGCCAAAGGACTCTACATTACTTCGTCTTTGTGATGTTCATAATGTTCCCGTTGCTACAAATATTGCAACTGCTGAGGCTCTTATCCACGCTCTTGAACGTGGCGACCTTGATTGGCGTGACATTGTCAATCCAAAATAACTATATAAACTTTTGATGCCTCACTTTCACAGGTGAGGCACACATAATATATAAGGAAGATTTTTTATGGCTTTAATTACTAATGCAATTAAGGGAACTCAGGATACTCTCCCTAAAGAAAGTTACAAAATTCAATATGTAGAATCTGCAGTAAGAGAAACTGCTGAAAACTTCGGTTTTCACGAAATGAGAACTCCTGTTTTTGAACATACAGAGCTTTTTCAGCGTGGTGTTGGTGAAACTACTGACGTTGTTCAGAAGGAAATGTACACTTTTGAGGATAAAGGTGGTCGTTCAATCACACTTCGTCCTGAAGGTACAGCAGGTGCCGTAAGAGCATTTCTTGAACATGGTCTTTTCAACGAAGGACTTCCACAGAAAATTTATTATCTCACATCTTGTTACAGATATGAAAAACCTCAGGCAGGTCGTCTTCGTGAATTCCACCAATTTGGTGTTGAATGCTTTGGCGCAGGAGCTCCGAGTGCTGATGCAGAGGTTATTTCACTTGCAAACGAAGTGTTCAATTACCTTGGAATAAACAATCTTGCTCTTGAAATCAACTCAATCGGTTGTCCTGAATGCAGAAAGCATTATCATAAGGCACTCAAAGAGTATTTTGACCAGTACAAAGGTGAACTTTGTGAAACCTGCCTTGGTCGTCTTGACCGAAATCCAATGAGAATTCTTGACTGTAAGAGTCCTGTTTGTAGTGGTATTGCAGAAAAAGCCCCTACTGTTATTGAATTCCTTTGTGATGATTGTAAAAACCATTTTGAAAGCGTTAAGAAATATCTTGATGCTATGAACATCGAATATACAGTTAACCCACAGATTGTCCGCGGTCTTGACTATTACACAAGAACAGTTTTTGAATTTGTATCAAAAGAAATCGGCGCTCAGGGTACCGTTTGTGGCGGTGGCCGTTACGATGGTCTTATTGCAGAAATGGGTGGCAATCCCCTTCCTGCTTGCGGATTTGGTTTAGGACTTGAAAGACTTTTACTTTTAATGGAAGCACAGAAAACTCCATTCCCTGAACCAAAGAAATGCGACCTTTACATTGTTAGTATGGGTGAAAATGCAAACATCAAAGCTGCTGAAATCGCAACTGAGCTTCGTAATGAAGGTATGTGTGTTCAGTTTGATACAGTAGGTCGTGGCTTAAAACCACAGATGAAGTACGCTAACAAAATCGGCGCATTATATACACTCGTTTTAGGTGACAGTGAGCTTGAAACAGGCAATATTAAAATAAAAAATATGGAAACAGGCAACGAAACAGAAATGACACTTGATGAATTCGTTGACAATTTCCAGTCAGTAGTTATAAAAGATGCTATGTCAGGATTCGAATCCCTCGGTATGGAAGGAATTGATTTAGCAAGTCTTATGGGAGGCACAAACTAATGGATACAATGAACGGATTAAAAAGAACTGATTACTGTGGCACTCTTAATGCTGATTTTGTTGGCAAAGAGGTTACTGTTTCAGGTTGGGTACAGCGTCGTCGTGACCTTGGTGCATTGATTTTTATCGACCTTCGCGACAGAACAGGCATTGTACAGTTGGCTTTTGACGATAACACAGACAAGGAAGTTTTTGAGAAGGCTTTCACAGTAAGAAGTGAATATGTACTTATGGCAAAGGGTGTTGTCCGTGAGCGTTCTTCAAAGAACAAGGACATCCCTACAGGTGATATTGAAATCGAGGTTAAGGATTTAAGAGTTCTCGGTGTCAGCGAAACACCACCTTTTGAAATCATAGAAAATTGTCAGACATCAGAGGTAACTCGTCTTAAATATCGTTATCTTGACCTTCGTCGTCCTGACTTACAGAAAAATATTCTTCTTCGTCACAAGATTACAAAGATTACCCGTGACTATTTTGATGAAAACGGATTTATTGAAATTGAAACTCCAATGCTTATCCGTTCAACTCCTGAAGGTGCTCGTGACTTCCTTGTTCCATCAAGAATTCACAACGGTAGTTTTTATGCACTTCCACAGTCACCACAGCTTTACAAACAGCTTTCAATGGTAGCAGGTTTTGACAGATATATGCAGATTGCCCGTTGCTTCCGTGACGAAGATTTGCGTGCTGACCGTCAACCTGAATTCACACAGATTGACCTTGAAATGTCATTTGTAGATGTTGACGATGTTATGAATATGGGTGAAGGCTACATTCAGCGAGTATTCAAGGAAGCTATGGGTGTTGACATTCAGTTACCACTTCCAAGACTTACTTACAAAGATGCTATGGAGCGTTACGGCTCTGACAAACCTGACACTCGTTACGAAATGGAGCTTTGCGATTTAGGTGATGTTGTGAAGGGTTGTGGCTTTGGTGTATTCACATCTGCTCTCGAAGCAGGTGGTGCCGTTTACTGTATTACAGCTAAAAATGCAGTCAATACTCTTACAAGAAAAGAAATTGACAAGCTTACAGAATTTGTTCGTGGTATCGGAGCTAAGGGACTTGCATTTGCTCGTCTTATGCCTGATGGACTTGCTTCTTCATTTGCAAAATTCCTTACAGAAGACGAAATGACTGCACTCCTGGAGAGAGCAGGTGCAGAAACAGGTGACGTTGTACTTATCGTTGCCGACACAAAGAAAAACAGCGTTCTTTCAGTTCTTGGCGCACTCCGTCAGGAAGTTGCAAAGAAGCTCGACATTATCCCAACAGACAAGTTCAACCTTCTCTGGATTACTGAATTCCCATTCTTCGAGTGGGACGAGGACGCACAGACTTTTGTGGCTATGCACCATCCGTTCACATCTCCTATGGATGAATGTTTAGAATATCTTGAAACAGATAAGGCACAGGTTCGTGCAAAGGCTTACGACCTTGTACTCAATGGTGTTGAATTGTCATCGGGTTCAATCCGTATTACTGACCCTGTACTCCAGAAGAGAATGTTCACTCTCCTTGGTCTTTCTGACGAAGAAGCTTATGAAAAATTTGGCTTCCTTACAGATGCTTTCCGTTTCGGACCTCCTCCACATGGTGGTATGGGTATCGGTCTTGACAGACTTGTAATGCAGATGATTGGTGCTGACTCACTTCGTGATGTTATCGCATTCCCTAAACTTCAGAATGCAAGTGAACCAATGACAGAATGTCCTTCTCCTGTTGATACACTTCAGCTTGACGAATTAGGAATCGCAGTTAAGAAAATTGAGGAATAAGAAATGAAAAAATGTATAAGACAACTGAATATTTTACTGACTTCAGCCTGTCTTTGCTTTGGTTTCTCACTTACTGCATTTGCTGAAAATTCAGTTAAATACTCCAACGAATTAACAGTAACTCCAATCCGTGTTTTCTTCGCAATTCTCATTATTCCTGCATTTATTGTAATGGAAATCGCATTTGAACGAATCCGTGAAAAACGCGTTGAAAAGCGCAATAAAAAATACGGAAAAGATAAAGAAAACTGAAAATAAAAAAGTAAGACGGGATTTTTCCCGTCTTTATTTTATCTGTCAAGCTATATCATATGTCATTCTGAGCGAAGCGAAGAATCTCTCCCAAAGCAAAAACTAACAGAGATTCTTCGTCATTTCATTACTCAGAATGACAAAAGCAGGCATGGAAGACTGCCACTACGCGGTCGTCATTTCATTACTCAGAATGACCTTTTATTCTGGTCTGAATATTACAATTCACATATAAATACTGCTCGGATTAACCGAGCAGTTTTTTGTTTATTCTTATTTCAAAATACCATAAATTGCAGGAACAAACCAACCTAAAATCATAGGTACAAAAAATGCAAAACCTATTGATGTAAGAAGTGTAAGTCCCCATTTTTCAAGTCTTGCGCCAACAAAGAATATCCAGTACCAAGGTGTCACAAGTGCCTTGTTCAACTTTTTATCATTGTTATCAAGATAATTTTCTTTAAGCATCATTACATCTTCAATCTGTGGGAACAGATTTGTGAAAAGTGAAATACCTGAATAAAGACAAACCCAAGCAAAAATATCTTCATATTTTCCAAAATAAATGATTGCAGTTGAGCCGTAAGAAAGTGTCAGAAATCCAAGAATGAAATTCATAAAGAAAGGTATGAAGCAGATGTCAAAGCTTGGACCCTTTCTCTTAATTAACTGATGGTCAATGTGAGAAAGCATTTCGTTGAATTGCAAAACCTTTTCATCTTCAACAATCACCTTTGCGCTACGGCAAACCATATGCTCAAAGAAAGCGTGAAGCATAGCACCCGGAAGTGTAAGTGTCTTAACTATTGTATAAATTATACTCATATTACATCAAACCTCCCACTTTCAACAATTTCTTTAAGTGTGATTTTACCTGCCTTGAAATCAGTAACATCACTTGTGAATGCAATTGAATCGTCACCATAAGACTCGATTTCTTTTTCAAGTGCATTAAATGCTTCCATATCCCCTGTTGCATAAGCCAAAAGTGCATACAAATCACGGGTCTGAATTGTAAGACCACCTGTCATTGAAAGGTTGTCATATGCAGTAGTTGCCGCTTCATATGCTGATTCAAGGTCATCCTGCATAATAGAGTTCAAAGCCTGTTGAATATGAAGAATGTAGCCATACTGCATAACATAGCTTTCACCGTCAGGAAGACCTGTTAAAACCTTAAGTCCTTCGTCACAAATCTGTTGTGCAGCAGCATAATCCTTATCACGCACACGATAAATCATTGACATTACCATACGCCAGTCAGCCAATTCGTTGTTGATTTCCTTAAGCTCATTTGCAAGGGCTTCTGCCTTGTCATACTCACCCATTTTAACATAAGTTGATGCAAGTAACGCGCTGACAAGAGTCTTCATATATTCTGATGAGTCTGCACATTCCTGAAGATATCCTGCAATAATCTTGTCATCCTTCTTCATTTCTTCAGCCGCTGCGTATTTATACATACAAAGCCAAGCCTCGTCACAGATATACTCAATCTCTGTACCTTCAGGAGTAAAGTCCTTTTCCGTTTCATCGTGATATTCTGTACCCTTGATGTAAACCTTTTTACCTGAAAGAGCATCAAGGTCAGCAATAATCTTGTCGTATGTTTCCTCATTGACTTCGGCATATTTTCCGATGTAATTCTGTGCTACCATAGCAGTAGCCTGCATTCTTTCCATTTCATCAAGAATACCATCAAGGTCCTTGAATGTAAGAAGATTAAGCACAGCATCAGGAATATTCTCGTCAATGGCAATAATTGCTGAATTCATATTTGTGAGCTTATAGTGAGTAAGTGACTCTTTCTTATAAATATTGAAATAAGTCTTGTCACTGCTTACATTTTCTGCATATTCAGCAGCATTCATATACTTATTTACAGCAGTGTAAAGATTACCATCCTTAACTGCCTTGTCACCTTGCTTCATTGATGAGAAAACAGGTACATTAATTGCAAAGAAGAATATTGCAGCAACTGTTACACATGCTGTAAGAATAGCAACGATAATTCCACGATAATCGTATGGATATTTCTCCAATGTTGCTTCACATTCCTCGCAATAAGGGCTGTCAGGATTTTTTTCTGTGCCTCTGATTTTTTCACCACAGTATTCACAGAGCATATCATCTGAAATCGGCTTTGTTTTTTCTCCGAGAGTTACAGTCTGTGGATTATATCCGTCAATTTCAAGACCTTCAATTTCCTCAGCAGTATTTTCTGCCTCCTGCTTTGCTTTTGCAAGTTCTTCCTGAAAGACCTTTGCTAAATCTTCCATTTCCTCACGGTAATCATCAGGATTTCCTGAATTACCGCCTGAAAGCTTTTCTTTATTCTCGTCCAAGGTTATACCTCCTTTGGATTATTCACTTATTTTATTGGTTAGCGCCACAGCACTTCTTATACTTTTTACCGCTACCGCAAGGGCAAAGCTCATTTCTACCTACTTTTTCGCCCTTTTTAACAGGTCGTTTCTTTTCACTGCCATCAGTATCACCATTTGTAGCAGTAATTTTTGCTGCCTGTTCACGCTTAACATCTTCTTCACTTCTGATACGGAAAAGGATAAGTGTTGTAACAGTACCCTCACGGATAAGTGAATTCATTTCGTCAAACATATCGTAGCTTTCCATTCTGAAAGCAACTACAGGGTCCTGCTGTGCGTATGAACGGAGATAAATTCCTCGTTTAAGCTCATCCATAGCATCAAGGTGGTCCATCCATCTCTGGTCAACATTATGAAGAAGTACCTTTCTTTCAAGCTCAGACATAAGAGCTTCACCATACTCTTCATACTTTGCATTGTAGATGTCCATAGCCTTGTTGTAGAAATAATCTCTGTACTCTGCATTTGTATCAAACTTTGTTTCAAGTCCTTCTTCTGCGAGATACTGAAGTTTCTTCACAAGACCTATTCTGTTCCAGTCAGCAGGTGACTGTGATTCAGGGCAGTAGAAATCAACCATTTCAGTGAAATATCCGTCAAACATTTTAAGGATTGCTGAATGGATATCATATCCGTCAAGCACCTGATTACGCTGTTCGTAAATCTTCTTTCTCTGTTCGTTCATAACATCGTCGAATTTAAGAACATTACGACGAGCAGCAAAGTGATTACCTTCAACCTTTTTCTGTGCATTTTCAATTGTGCTTGAGAAAATCTTTGCTTCAATAGGAAGGTCAGCAGCACTCGGGAATGCATCAATAATGTTATAGAAACGGTCACCTGCGAAAAGACGGAGCAATTCATCCTCTGCTGAAAGATAGAATTTACTGCGCCCCGGGTCACCCTGACGACCTGCACGACCGCGAAGCTGATTATCAATTCTTCGTGATTCGTGACGCTCTGTACCGATAATAAAGAGACCACCTGCATCACGGACCTTCTGTGCCTCATCCTTCAACTGGTCCTTATATTTCTGTTCAAGCTCACGATAAACTTTTCTTGCTTCAATAATATCTGTATTGTCTGTTTCTGCAAAGCCTGTTGCCTCTGCAATAAGTTCGTCGGAGTAATCCATTCTTCTCATCTCTGAACGAGCCATAAAGTCAGGATTACCACCAAGGATAATGTCAGTACCACGACCTGCCATATTTGTAGCAATTGTAACAGCACCGAGAGAACCCGCCTGAGCAACAATTTCTGCTTCCTTCTCGTGATATTTAGCATTCAAGACATTGTGCTGAATACCTGCCTTGCGAAGTGCTTTACTTAAAAGTTCACTCTTTTCAATGTTTGTTGTACCAACAAGAACAGGCTGACCTTTTTTATTGCATTCAAGAATCTGTTCAATAATTGCCTTGAATTTTATAACCTCTGTCTTGTAAAGGACATCTTCCTCGTCCTTACGAACCATTGGCTTGTTTGTTGGAATTTCAATAACATCAAGAGTGTAAATTTCCTGGAATTCGCCACTTTCAGTCATAGCAGTACCTGTCATACCTGAAAGCTTTGAATAAAGACGGAAATAATTCTGGAATGTGATTGTAGCAAGAGTTTTTGATTCTCTTTCAACCTTAACATTTTCTTTTGCTTCAATAGCCTGATGAAGACCATCAGAATAACGACGGCCAAGCATAATACGGCCTGTAAATTCGTCAACAATTAATACCTGACCATCTTTTACAACATAGTCAACATCGCATTTCATAACACCGATAGCCTTGATAGCAAGGTCAATGTGATGCTGAAGTGTAAGGTTTTCAACATCAGCAAGGTTATCAACACCAAAAGCCTTTTCAGCCTTTTTGATACCTGCCTTTGTAAGTGATGCTGTCTTACCCTTTTCGTCAACAACATAGTCGTATTCTTCACCTTCAGGTATCATATTTTCGATACCAAGTTTTGCGTCGACTTCCTTGACCTTGAACATTCTGAGGCTTCTTGCAAACTGATTAGCAACCTTGTAAAGTTCGTTTGACTTGTCACCCATGCCGGAAATGATAAGTGGAGTTCTTGCTTCGTCAATAAGGATTGAGTCAACCTCGTCAACGATCGCAAAGTTATGACCACGCTGTACTCTCTGTTCAGCATAAATAACCATATTATCACGAAGATAGTCAAAGCCCATCTCGTTATTTGTACCATAAGTGATATCACAAGCATAAGCCTGTCGTCTTTGTTCACCGTCAAGGTCGTGAACAATAAGACCTACTGAAAGTCCCATAAAGCGATAGAGCTTACCCATCCATTCAGAGTCACGACGAGCAAGGTAGTCATTGACAGTAACAATGTGAACACCTTTGCCTGCAAGAGCATTAAGGTATGCAGGAAGTGTTGCAACGAGAGTTTTACCTTCACCTGTTCTCATTTCGGCAATTCGTCCCTGGTGAAGAACTATACCACCGATAATCTGTACAGGGAAATGACGCATATTAAGTACACGGGCAGATGCTTCACGACAAGCAGCAAATGCTTCCGGCAAAATATCGTCAAGAGTTTCACCGTTTTTAAGTCTTTCTTTGAATTCAGGAGTCTTTGCCTGAAGCTCACTGTCAGTAAGTTTTTTGTACTCTTCTTCAAGAGCAAGAACCTTTTTCTGAATCGGCACTACCCTCTTGATTTCTCTTGAAGAATAATCGCCGAAAAGTTTTTTGAATAACGACATTTTTATATCTATCCTTTCAGAAATTTGCTATTTTAAGAGCTATTTCATAGAAATTTGTCACATACCTAAACTAACCCATTGTATTTTGATAACATTATAACATATATTTCCGAAAAAATCATTAACTTTTTGTGAAAAAATTATGCTTTTTCCTTGATTTGAGATGTTTTTTTTGGTATATTTAATATGTATATAAATTTCCAAATTTAGTTACAAGAAAATTTTATTCAAGGGGGAGTAAAAATGACTGATGCAAGAACATTAGCATACATAAATATGTACGCTGTTCTGGGCACATTGGAAAATCTTTGTGAACTCGATAACAAGGCTAAGGAAATCATTTCAAAAATTGAAAAACCTGTTTCATTGGCTTTCGATGTAAAGGATGGTCCAAGTGCAACACTCACTTTTTCTTCAAAGGGATGCCGTATGGAAGACGGTGTTAACAGCAATTGTGATATCAAAATTCCTGTATCATCTTGCGAAAAATTCAACAAAATCATTGATGGTGTGGTTACACCAATCCCAACAAAGGGTCTTACAAAGGTAAGTTTCCTCTTAAAGACATTTACTGCTCTTACAGACAGACTTACAGAAGTTATGAGACCTACACCTGAAGCACTTAAAGACCCTGAGTTTTTCCGTCTTAATACGCTCTGCACATTCTATACTGTTTCAGTTGCTCTTTCACAGATTGGTAATCAGGACGCTATCGGTAAATTCAGTGCTTCAAACATTGTTGACGGTGACATTCAGATTGGCATTAAGGATACTGTTTATGCTACAATCCGTGTTAAGAACAATCATATGATTACAATCAAACAGGCAACTGACAAGCCTCGTGCAATTATGGAATTCTGCGACATTGAGCTTGCAAACGCACTTTTCGCAGGTACTGTAAACTCCATTGACCACGTTGGTAATGGTAACATCGTTATCCGCGGACTTATTTCAATGGTTGACAATGTAAACCGTATTCTTGACAGAGTTGCATTGTATCTTGCATAAGGAGGATAAATTAAGATGAGTAAATTTCCATTATATGATACAACAAAAAGCCGTGAAATGTTTAGCCGTGCATCACAGGTTATCCCCGGCGGTATTTATGGTCACTTAGGTCCTGCAGAAGGTCAGTGGATTCCTGTTAACAGATGGCCATCATTCGCAGAAAAAGCACAGGGCTCATATTTCTGGGATGTTGACGGTAACAAATACATTGACTATATGTGTGCTTATGGTCCTAATGTTTTAGGTTACAATGACCCTGACGTTGACGCCGCTGCATTAGCACAGCTCAAGCTCGGTAACTGTACAACTGCACCGGGTAAGGTTATGGTTGAATGTGCTGAAACACTTGTTGACACAGTAGCTTGTGCTGACTGGGCATTCTTCTGCAAAAACGGTTCCGATACAACAACTCTTGCAACAATGGCAGCAAGAGCACATACACATAAGAAAAAGATTATTTTCTTGAAATACTACTACCACGGAGATTTCCCATGGGCACAGAAAATTGACTACCCGGGTATCACTCCTGAAGATGTAGCAAACAACATTATCGTTCCTTGGTTTGACCTTGATGCTCTCCAGAAAGCATACGATGACAATAACGGTGACATCGCCGGTCTTATTGCACAGCCATATGACCACGGTAACTTCAAGGACAATGAAGTTGCTTCAAAGGAATATTGGCAGGCAGTCCGTAAATGGTGTGACGACCACGGCGTTGTTCTCATTATTGATGACGTTCGTGCAGGTTTCCGTCTTGACCTTGCAGGTTCTGACCATTTCTATGGCTTCAAGGCTGACCTTATCTGCTTCTGTAAAGCACTTGCAAATGGTTACAATATGTCAGCACTTTGCGGTGGCGAACATATGAAGGCAACTGTTTCAGGTATCACATATACAGGCTCTTACTGGATGAGTTCCGTTCCATTTGCAGCTTGTATTGCTTGTATCAACAAGATGAAGGCTCTTGACACACCAACTTTGTTCCGTCGTCTTGGTAAAATGGTTACTGACGGATTTAAGGCTGCCGGTGCTGAGCACGGCTTCGACCTTCGTGTTTCAGGTGAACCTGCACTCTTCTACTTGAGAATTGCTAACGACGACAACCTTATGCTCCATCAGGAATGGGTTGCTGAATGTGTTAACCGTGGTTTGTTTATAACATCTCACCACAACCACTTCATCAATGCTTCTCTTACTGAAGAAGACATCAAGAAGTCAATTGAAATTGCAGAAGACGCATTCTCAGTTGTTGCAAAGAATCACCCTGAAATCAGAGGTTAATCAAACAAATTATAGTGAAGTGGGGACTTCACTTCTAATAAATTTTTCTTGGAGGGAAAATTATGGCTAATTTATCAAAAGCAGAATGGCTCGCACTCGAAAAGAAAGCCCTTGAACTCCGTAAACTCTGCGTACAGACAACTGTATGGGCAGGTAGCGGACATTTCGGTGGCGGTATGAGTGTTATGGACCTTCTCACAGTTCTTTATCACAAGTATCTCAACATTAAAGTTGAGGACCCAAAATGGGATGACCGTGACAGATTTATTCTTTCAAAGGGTCACGCAGCAATCGCTTATGCTCCTGTTCTTTGTGACAAGGGCTTCAACGATGTTGAAATGCTCAAATCATTCAACCTTTCAGGTTCAAAAATGGGTATGCACCTTGACTCAAACAAAGTTGTAGGCGTTGACGCTTCAACAGGTTCTCTCGGTCACGGTCCATCAATCGCAGCAGGTACAGCACTTGCAGCAAGACTTATGAACAAGGATTTCCTTACATACGTTGTTACAGGTGACGGTGAGCTTGGTGAAGGCTCATGTTGGGAAGGCTTTATGACAATGAATCACTACAACCTTTCTAACTGTATCGTATTTATCGACAGAAACCACAATATGATTGACGGTAACACAGAAGATGTTATGAAGCTTGAACCACTTGCTGACAAGATGACAGCATTTGGCTTCAACACAATCGTTGTTGACGGTAACAATATCGGTGAGCTTTGTGATGCAATCGACGTAGCAATCGAAAGAGCAAAGACACCACAGGCTCCTACTTGTATTCTTATGGATACAAAGAAGGGCGCAGGTATCAAGTCAATCGAAGGCGACTACACATGGCACTATGGTGCAATCGACGATGCAATGTTTGAAAAGTTCAACAAGGAACTTGACAGCGACTACGCAGCAAGAGTTGCAAGAGCAGAAAAGGAGGGTAAATAATTATGGCAGGCGGATTTGTTTATACAGCAGTTGACCAGACTGCACTTTCTACAGCTGAAATTTACGGTAAGGCACTTGCCGACATTATTTTAAAGGACCCTAAGGTTGTTGCTATCACAGCTGACCTTGCAAAATCAACAAAGCTTGGTGACGTTTTAAAGGTTTGTCCTGAAAGAGTTATCAACGTTGGTATCGCAGAACAGGATATGTTCGGTGTTGCAGCAGGTATGGCAAGAGCAGGTATGATTCCATTCCTTTCAGGTTTCTCTGCTTTCACATCAATGCGTGCTTGTGACCAGCTTCACACAGACATCTGCTATCAGAATGTAAATGCAAAGATTATTGCTACTCATTCAGGTACATCATTCGGTCAGGCAGGTTCAACTCACCACGCTATCACTGACCTTGCAATCACAAGAGCAATGCCAAATCTTACAGTTATCGTTCCTGCTGACGGTTTTGAAACAGCAAATGCAGTTAACGCTGCTTATGATAACTTCGGACCATATTACATCCGTATCAACCGTGGCTTTGACCGTGTTCTTTATGAAAATCAGGATTACGGATTTGAGGTTGGTAAGGCTGTTGAAATCTGTCCGGGTACAGATATTACAGTTATCGCTTGTGGTTCTTGCGTATTCCAGGCAAAACAGGCTGCTGAATTTCTTAAGAATGCTGACGGACTTTCAGTTCGTGTTCTTAATATGCATACAATCAGCCCAATCGACGTTGAGGCAATTCAGAAAGCAATTTCTGATACAAGAAGAATTATCACAGTTGAAGACCATCTCGTAACAGGCGGTCTTGGTTCAGCAGTTGCTGAAGTTATGGCTCAGTACGGTAAGGGTTGTGCGTTCAAGATGCTCGGTCATAAGGGCTTTGCTATGATTGGTCTTCAGGAAGACATTATGTCTGATGCAGGTATTGACGCTAACGGAATCATCGCTGCAGTTCGTGAAACAATGAACGCAGACTTTGAAGAAGACGATAACTGGGATGATGAGGTTTAATCCTTAATCCAAATCATTCAGAAAGAGAGTTGATAATATGCACGCACAAAATGAACTTTATGCATCAAAAATATTTTTCAATGCTGCATTGCCACTTTTGAAAGTTATTGCTACTGATGTTCCATCACTCAAAGCTAAATTTGACAAACTCACTACTGTTTTACAGATTAGTGCTCTTGACCCTGAAGCTGAGGGTGGCAAGTATTCAACACATTTCGTTATTACAGAGGGCGAATGGGAGACAAAGCTTAACTCTATTCACGAATCACCTGATGTTGAACTTGAATTCAAGGACATTGAAACAATGAATGCCTTTTTCAAAGGAAATATGCTTAAACTTCCTAAATTCAAAGGTATCATCAAGAATTTTGGCGCTTTCACAGCATTACTTATGACACTTCTTAAGCTTTCAGAGCTTACAGGTGCTACTGAAGCTCCAAAGGACGAGGAAACACAGACACTTATGGTTAAGTGCTTCTTCTATCTCCTTTCAAGTGGTATCAGTCAGCTTAACAAAATGGGTCATACTGAAATCAAGGATTGGACAACAAAGAGTCCTGACCGTGTTTATGCTTTCGCAGTTGATGGTCATCCTGAAGTTTCTGCTTTCATTCGTATTAAAGCAGGTAAATCAAGAGCAGGTCGTGGCGAATACAAGAGAGCAATGCCTTTCTTTACACTTCGTTTTGATTGCCTTGAATCAGCACTTGGTATCCTTTTAAGTACAGATGATATGCTTGAGGCTACAAAAGCAGGACGTCTTATTATGGACGGTGGTCCTGAATTCGGTGCACAGCTCGGTGGATTTATGCTTGAGGTTGGCGCATTGGCAAAATAAGACAATATACATTAAGAAAACCACGGTTTCACACCGTGGTTTTTGTTATTTTATATCATTATAAAAAATGTAATCTTGGCTCTCTCTGATGAGGGAGTCATAACTGACACTATTTCTTCCTAAAATTCTTCGCACTTACAAATATTCCTATATATGACAACCCAACACCTGCTGTAAGAAACATATTTATAATTCCATAACCTAACCCCGATGTCACTTGTCCGCTTGTAACTGTCTGTCCATTTCCAGCGATAACTGTTTCAATAGGATTAATCTCACCAAAAAGTCCCATATTCCACATATGGAAAAGTATGTATATCAAATCAAAAGCAACAGACAGCATAAGAATTAAAATCGCTTTCTTCTTCGACATTAATATTTCAGTATCCTTAAAGGCTTTATATGTCGCAAAAGCCATTACTACAAGAAAAGCCATTTCAATTATGGTGCAGATAATATCTATTGCCATTGCCCAGCCAATTACAAACAGTAAAGGGATAAACACAACCCACGCACACCAATACCATGGATTTTTCTTTACTGTAAGACAAATCAGACCGCATACTAGAATTGATGGAGAAAAAACTGCTCCAAATGGTATTAATAGACTTATAATTGCAACACCTATGAGAATACAACCCACAAGCTGTGTTTTTGTAAGTGAATTTTTGATTGTTTCAATTTTATTTAAGGGATTTTCTTTTAAGCTTTCTTTTGGCACTTCACGACCTGTTATTTCATCGAGTGAAATCTCAAAAATATCACATATTTTAATAAGCTTATCCAAATCAGGTACTGCTGTATTGTTTTCCCATTTTGAAACCGATTGACGGGAAACATCGAGTTTATCGGCTAAATCTCCTTGAGATAAGTTTTTTTCGATTCTCAAATTATAAATCTTTTCACCGAGATTCATTATACAACCTCCCTTTCTGATTAGATCTTATCGTAAATCATTAAAAAAATCAACCAACTCGCCTTTAAAATTTAGCAACCAACGGTTGCATATCAAAAAACACGATATATTCTCATACTTTTTTACAAATTAAAGTTTATATAGGAAGACAATATTCCGACAAATTATAATTTACCAGACTTATTTTAATATTGTCTATATTCTTTTTTTATGATACAATACAACAGAAATTTGATGAAAGGTGAAATCTTAACATGAACACAAAAAGACGCATAGATTTCACAATTGAAGAAAAGTATGACGGCAAAAGAGTCCTTGAGTTTCTTAAAAATCATGCAAAAGCATCATCACGACTTATTACAAAGCTCAAGCATGACGATGATGGAATTATGCTCAATGGTGTGCATACAAGGACTGTTGACCTTATGAAAAAAGGCGATATTCTTTCAATCACGTTGCCCATTGATAAGGAAGAACAGACATCTGCAGTCGAGCCACTCCCCTATCCATTAAAGGTCTTTTATGAGGACGAGGATTTGCTCATTGTAGATAAACCTGCAGGACTTCCTTTACATCCGTCACACAACCATCAGGGTGATACTCTTGCAAACGCTGTCGCCTATCACCTTCAACAACAAGGCAAATCGTCAATTTTCCGTTCAATTGGTCGTCTTGACCGTGGTACATCGGGAATTGTCATCTGTGGACTTAACCGATTTGTTACAGGTATCTTAAATGGTAATATTTATAAGGAATATATGGCAGTCTGTGACGGAATTTATGAGGGTGAAGGTGTAATTGACCGACCGATTTTTCGTCCTGACCCCATAAAGACATATCGTACAGTTGACGAAAGAGGAGAAATTGCCATTACTGAATGGAAAGCAATTTCTCATCACGACAACAAGACTCTTTTAAGAATTCATTTGCAAACAGGAAGAACTCATCAAATCAGAGTGCACTTTGCATCTCTGGGCACTCCACTTGTTGGAGATACAATGTACGGTACACCTCGTGACGACATTTCTCGTCAAGCTCTTCATTGTTGCTATTGTAAATTCACTCATCCCGTAACAAAAAAAGTTATAGAAATTGAATCTCCCTTACCGGAAGATATTGCACATTTTGTAAAATAACTTATACTTGCTTATTTGTAACACTTGTGGTAAAATAGTTACAAATCAGTTACAATTTTTGCAATTGACTTTAAGGGTGATTAAATGAATGAGATTAAGGATTATATCGTTTATCCTGACAATATAGAAATATATATCCCGCCTACCATACCTGCAAAGCAAGATAAGTTTTATAGAAATCTTGTCTATGTTGCTTCAGCAGTCGTATCAAAATTGTGCATCCGTAAGGGTAGTAAAATTGAAAAAATAAATATGGATGGTTTAGAGCCACCTTATATTGTTCTTTCAAACCACACACAATTTGTTGACTTTCTTGTAAGCTTCCGAGCATTACGAAAATACAATTTCAACAATGTTGCCACCTTTGACGGATTTGTGGGAATGGCAAAAATTATGGAAAAACTTGGTTGTGCGTGTCATCGAAAATTCACAACCGACATAAGCCTTGTCCGTGCTGTACATAAGGTTCTTCACGATTACGGAGACATTCTCTATATGTACCCTGAAGCACGATATACAAATGTTGGTACAACAAGTCTTATCCCTGATGTTGTGGCAAAGCTTGTTAAGAAAAACAAAGTGCCATTGGTAATTATGATTCATCACGGACATTATCTTAATGCACCATTCTGGGATTTCCGTCAATACAGAAAAGTTCCTTTCCGTTCTACTATGAAACAGGTTCTTACTGCTGAACAGGTTCAGGAAATGAGCGTTGAGGAAATCAACGAAGTAATTCATCGTGAAATGGCGTATGATGATTACAAGTGGCAGAAAGAGAATAACATAAAAATCACTGAAAATTTCCGTGCAGATGGTCTTAATAAGATTCTTTACAAATGCCCTCATTGTATGGCAGAAGGTAAAACTGTGGGCAAAGGAATCCACCTTACTTGCGAAGCATGTGGAAAACTGTGGGAGATGACAGAACTTGGCGAAATGAAAGCCTTAAGTGGTGAAACTGAATTTTCACACATCCCTGATTGGTATGAATGGGAAAGAGAATGTGTACGAAAAGAACTTCTTGACGGTACATATAAGTTCGAGGATAATGTTCATATCCACTCACTGCCCGGTGTTGAGTTTATTGATTTAGGTGAAGGCAAGGTTACTCACGACCTTGCAAATGGTTTTGTTGTTACTGGTCATTACAACGGTCACGATTTCCGAATTCAGCGTTCAACAAAATCTCTTTACACATTACACACAGAATTTTTATATAAAAAGCTCAGCAAGACAGACAATTTCGATATTTCTGTTAAGGACGAATCACTTTATTGTATTCCGTCAAAGAAAGATGTTGTTTTAAAGCTTATGTTTGCAACAGAAGAAGCATTTAAAATAGTAAACGATAAATAATAAAGAAAAATGGTAGAGATTACTTTCTCTACCATTATTTTTTTCTGTATATCAAAAAGTCGAAATGGATTTCGGTTGTAAATCCGTCATTTTTTCTTATTTTTTCTTCTGCGCCCAATTCAGTTTTATAATAATACGGTGTCATTTTGAAAAGATTTACACCCATTTCACCATTTACTGTAATTTCATTATTAACAGAAATTCTGTCAATAAATTGAAAGCCCCCATACTCAGTATGCTTTTCTTCATTTTCATAGGTGTTTTCATAAAGAATTTTTTTAAGTCCCATCAAGTGACTTTTCCCGGGCACAGCATAAATCATATAGCCGTCTTTTTTAAGAATTCTTGCCATCTCATCTTCGACCATCGGTGCGAAAATATTGAGTGCAAGGTCAAAACAACAATCAATTAAAGGCATATTAAAGCAACTACCAACTGCGTAGTTGCATTTTTTATACTTTCCCGAGGCATATCGCACTGCCTCCTTTGAAATATCAAAACCGTAAAGGTCATATTCACAGTTAATGACATCCAATTTACCATCATAATAACCTTCACCACAACCACAATCGGCAATTGTTATTTTTTGTTTATCTTCAAACAACGAGTTTATGATTTCACAGAGTTTTTCTGTAAAGCAGTCATAATATCCACCTTCGAGAAATTCACGACGGGAAAGCACCATATCCTTTGAGTCACCGGGATTGTCAGAGTGCTTTTTGTTGACGGGTAAAAGATTTACATATCCCTGCTTTGCAATATCAAAAGAATGATTGTTTTCACAGATATATGCCTTACCATCAATATTCAATTTTGATTTGCAAATAGGACAAATGAACATAGAATCACCTTTAACAATGACGGCGGGGTCAAGACCCCGCCCTACCATTATATTTTATTTTGCAACAATATTTACAAGCTTACCCTTAACGTAAATTTCCTTGATAATATTCTTGCCCTGGAGTTCCGCTGCAACCTTTTCGTCAGCCTTTGCCATAGCTACTGCATCTGCCTGTTCAATATCAGCTGGTACATTAAGCTTTGCGCGGATTTTACCGTTAATCTGAACAACAATTTCAATTGTTTCGTCAATGCACTTTGCTTCATCATATGTTGGCCATACGCCGTCAGCCGCAATCATCTTACCAAAACCACATGTTTCCCACATTTCCTCTGTAACATGAGGAGCAAATGGGTTAACAAGGAGAAGAAGCACTTTAAGTTCTGCACGATTGATTGCACCCTTTGTATAAATTCCGTTAAGGAGAGTCATAAGTGCTGCAATAGCAGTGTTGTATTTAAGAGCTTCGATATCTTCTGTTACCTTCTTGATTGTCTTGTGGAAGATGCAAGAAAGTTCCTTTGAGAACTCGTCGCCTGGGGCGAGGATTTCCTGTAAATTCCATATTCTGTCAACGAATCTCTTACAGCCCTTAACTGAGTTTTCTGACCAAGGAGCAGCCTGCTCATAGTCACCCATAAAGAGTACATAAGTACGAAGAACATCAGCACCGAATACGTCAACAACCTCATTAGGGTCGATAACATTACCACGGGATTTACTCATCTTAACGCCATCAGGTCCAAGAATAAGTCCCTGAGCAGTTCTCTTTGCATATGGTTCTGCGTAAGGTACTACACCGATATCATAAAGGAATTTATGCCAGAAACGAGAATATATAAGGTGACGAGTAACATGCTCCATACCACCGTTGTACCAGTCAACAGGCATCCAGTAGTTAAGCTTATCCATATCAGCAAGACATTCGTCGTTATGTGGGTCAATGTATCGAAGGAAATACCATGATGAACCTGCCCACTGTGGCATTGTATCAGTTTCTCTCTTTGCATCTCCGCCACATTTCGGACACTTGCAATTTACATAACTGTCAATCTTTGCAAGTGGGCTTTCGCCATCTGTACCGGGAGCAAAGTTTTCAACCTCAGGAAGTCTTAATGGAAGTTCTTCATAAGGCACAGCAACCATACCACATTTTTCACAGTGAACGATTGGAATTGGTTCACCCCAATAACGCTGACGGTTGAATGCCCAGTCCTTCATCTTGTACTGAACACCGCCTTCACCGATGCCTTTTTCCTGTAAGAAATCAATCATCTTTGCGATTGAATCTTTCTTGTTATCAATACCATTAAGGAATTCAGAGTTAACCATTTCACCGTCACCTGCATAAGCAGCCTCGTCGATGTTGCCACCCTTGATAACCTCAATAATGTCAATACCAAATTTCTTTGCGAAATCATAGTCACGGTCATCGTGTGCAGGCACAGCCATAATAGCACCTGTACCGTAACCCATCATAACATAGTCAGATATGTAAATCGGAATATCCTTGCCATTTACAGGATTCTTTGCAGTAATTCCTGCAATCTTAACACCTGTCTTATCTTTTACAAGCTGTGTGCGTTCAAATTCAGTCTTCTTTGCACATTCTGTGCGATATGCAAGGATTTCATCCATATTAGAAATCTTATCAGCATACTTGTCGATAATCGGATGCTCAGGAGCCATAACCATAAATGTTACGCCGAAAAGAGTATCAGGACGAGTTGTGTAAATCTTTAATTCTTCAGGAATTTCGTTAAGATTGAAGTTAACAAATGCACCACGGGATTTACCAATCCAGTTTACCTGCTGAAGCTTGATATTTGGAAGATAGTCTACATCATTAAGACCTTCAAGAAGCTTGTCAGCATACTCTGTAATTCTTAAGTACCAAACATCCTTTGACTTCTGCACAACGTCACTATGACAAATATCACACTTACCACCTTGAGAGTCCTCGTTTGAAAGAACAACTTTACAAGATGGGCAGTAGTTTACAAGAGTCTTGTCACGGAATGCAAGTCCGTTTTCAAACATTTTAAGGAAAATCCACTGTGTCCATTTATAGTATTTATCGTCAGTTGTATCAACTACTCTTGAATAGTCGAATGAGAAA
>JAZSDZ010000019.1:0-4701 GCA_045531435.1 Candidatus Fimenecus sp. | reverse complement strand
GATAATTTTGTACGGACTTATAGAGCATACAGACGAAATTAACCGACTTTTAGCACGATATGGTGTGAAGTTTGGTATTTACAAAAACAATGTATTTAACGAGCGACTTTTTCCATTTGACGCTGTTCCTCGTATTATTTCAAAGGATGAGTTTGATTATCTTGAAAGAGGTCTTAAACAGCGTGTTAAGGCGTTAAATATTTTCTTAAAAGATATTTACACAAAAAAACAGATTATCAAAGACAAGATTATTCCTGAAGAATTTGTTTATGGTGCAGCGGGGTATATGATGGAGTGTGAGGGTGCAGTACCACCAAAGGATGTTTTTGCGCACATTTCAGGTATCGACCTTGTGCAGGGAAATGATATGCGTTGGTATGTGCTTGAAGATAATCTTCGTGTGCCTTCAGGTGCATCATATCCTATGATTGCAAGGGAGCTTTGTCGTAGAGCAAGTCCTGACACATTTCGTGCAAATACTGTTGTGGACAATCGTAATTACGGTGATTTGCTCCGTGATGCTCTCGATTATGTCAACACAGGTGGAATCAATGTAGTGCTTACTCCTGGTCGATTTAACTCTGCATTCTTTGAACATTCATATCTTGCAGAAAAAACAGGTGCAGTTTTTGCAATGCCACAGGATTTGTTTGTCGAAGGCAATGTGCTTTATTATAACGAGTATTCAGGTAGTAGAAAACGAGTTGGTGCAGTTTATCGCAGAATAAATGACGATTTTATGGACCCTATGACATTCCGTGCAGATTCTCTTTTGGGTGTTCCTCATATTATGGATGCTTATAGAGCGGGTAACGTAGCACTTGTCAATGCTCCCGGTAACAGTGTTGCTGACGATAAGGGAATTTACTATTATGTACCTGCGATGATTAAGTATTATTTAGGTGAAGAGCCCATTCTTTCGAATGCACCTACTTACTTGCCGTTCTATCCTGAAGATATGAAATATGTTCTTGATAATATTCAGAAGCTTGTTATTAAGGATGTTGCTGAATCAGGTGGATATGGCGTCGTTTTCGGTAGTGAATTATCTCTTGAAAAAGTGTATGAATTAAAGAAACTTATTCAGAAAGAGCCACGAAGATTCATAGCGCAGGAGGTCATTCAATTCAATGACCTTAAAGTGGTTGAAAATGGTGCGTGGACAGAGCGTAAAGCAGATTTACGAGCATTCGTATTGACAGGTGAGGAGCCTGTTGTATGGAAATCAGGTCTTACAAGATTTTCAAAGGATGCAAATTCATTCGTAGTTAATTCTTCACAGGGAGGAGGCTTTAAAGACACATGGGTGTTATCTCGATAAAATCAAGTGATAATCTTTTCTGGCTTGGTAGGTATGTGGAACGAGTTTTTACAACTCTTAAAGCCTTCACTGAGTGCTATGATATTATGATTGATGTTAATGATGAGGAATATATAAATTTCTGTCGTCGTCTTGGAATCGCAAACAATTATTCCTGTCGACAGGAATTTATCAGTTCATTTTTGTTTGACGCAAATGACCCTGCGTCAATTTATTCAAGCCTTCTTCACGCATATGACAATGCCGTTGAAATGCGAAACACAATCAGTTCAGAAACTCTTGCTTATCTTCAGCTTGCAGTTGATGTTATGGAAAAAAGTAGTAGCAGTAATGCGCCTCTTCTTAAAGTGCAGGAGGTTACTGACTGGATTTTTGCATTCTGGGGCAGTGCGGATGATAACATAGAAGCAGAAGTTTCAAGAAATATTTTAAAATTCGGCAGAAGTGTTGAAAGACTGGATTTATATACAAGACTTGATTATCCTGTTGAGCTTTTAAGAAAAGAATTTTCAATAATGCTTAACAGACTTTATAAGGTGGGAATTGAGTTCAATTCTCATTCAATTGAACGACTTTCAAGAATGATTCTTGAATCAGATGATTATGCACCTTACAGGTTCTCAATTCAGAATGAATTGTCACAACTTTTTGTAACAGGAGTGATATAATATGGCAGTTTTAGATTTTACATATAATATGTCAATTAAGTTTTCCCTTCCTGTTGTGAAGCATTGTTATACTCTTCGTTGCATACCTCTTGAATGTAAAAATCAGCACATTGAGGATATTAAAGTGACAGTTTTTCCTGAAAATGAATTGACATATTCAAATGATGGTTTTGGTAATATTCTTGTAACAGACAGAATTGTTACAATGCACAATGAATTTAATGTTGATGTTACGGGAACAGTAACGACAGGTGCACATATAACACCTGAAAAAGACCTTAACCCTGTTTACAGATACCCTACAAACTATACAAGATGTGGTGCTGAACTTGATAGAATGTTTGACCGTATTCAGGTTGGAATTTCTGACGATGCAGTCGATACTGCACTTAAATTCACAAGAGCAATCCGTGCAAATATTGTTTATAAATCAGGTTCCACAAGTGTTGTAACTACTGCAGAAGAAGCACTTTTAAATGGTGCAGGAGTGTGTCAGGATTATTCGCATATTATTCTGGCACTTTTGAGAAGAGCAGGAATTCCTTGTCGTTATGTTGTTGGTATGATGGTTGGCGAGGGTGAAACTCACGCTTGGGTTGAGGTGTATCACAACGGAAATTGGCACGGCGTTGATCCTACAAATAATCGTCTTGCTGATGAAAATTACATTATTATCAGTCGTGGCAGAGATTTTGCAGATTGTGGCATTAATCGTGGACTTCTTACAGGTGGCGGAATGCAGACACAGACTGTAAGCTTAAAAGTAACAAAAAGGTAGTTTTTATGGATATTGGTTTATCATCTGCCTGTTTTTATCCTCTCGAAACGGAGAAATCTATTATTCGTGCAGGTGAAACAGGCGTAAAAACAATTGAAATTTTTATGAATGCAGATTCTGAATTTGAACCTGCATTTGTAAAAGATATGGCAAATGTCTGCAAATCCTATGGTATGAAGGTTGCATCTGTTCACACTATGGGCTCATTTACCGAGTCATATCATCTTTTCAGTTCATATAAAAGACGATTTTTTGAGGCAAAGGACACATCGTTCAAGCGACATTTTGATGTTATGTGGACTCTTGGTGCAGAATTTTTAGTTCTTCACGGCATAAAAAAGCCCGGCAGTATTTCTGATGAGGAATATTATGAACGATTTGGTGAGTTGACACTGATGGGTAAGTCTGAGGGACTTAAAGTCTGTCAGGAAAATGTTGTGCATTATCGAAGTGAAAGTCCTGATTTTCTCTTGAAAATGGGTGAATATATCGGTGATGATTTCAATATGGTATTTGATATTAAGCAGTCGATAAGAACGGGAATTGACCCTTATGAATTTGCAGAAAAATTGCATAAGTATATAAAGCATATTCATATAAGTGACCATAATGAAGTAAGAGATTGCATTGTGCCTTGTAAAAACGGAACTTTTGATTTCAAAAAATTCTTTGATTTAATGAAATCTGTTGGATATAAAGGTGATTTTATCATTGAACTTTACGAAAACGGATTTGAAAGCGATAAAGAATTGACTTTTGCCATTGAAAAACTTAAAAAATTACTATAAAACCTTTACATTGTGGTTCAAAGTGTGGTAAAATACAATATATAGTTTGAGAAATAGGAAGTGTTCATTTATGAGATGTCCTTTTTGCGGATTTGAAGAAAGTAAAGTTATCGATTCTCGTCCAACTGATGAGGGTGAAAAAATTCGTCGCAGACGTGAATGCATTAAATGTGCAAAAAGATTCACTACTTATGAAATAATTGAAAATGTACCTATTGTTGTTGTTAAAAAGGACAAAACTCGTCAGGTCTTTGACCGTACTAAGCTTATCAAGGGTATGCTTACAGCTTGTGAAAAGCGCCCTGTTTCAATGGAACAGATTGAACGAGCAGTAAGTGAAATTGAAACAACTCTTCAGAATTCCCTTGACCGTGAAGTTACAAGTGTACATATTGGTGAACTTGTTATGGAAAAGCTTAAGGGTATTGACCAGGTTGCTTACGTTCGTTTCGCATCTGTTTATAAGCAGTTTAAAGATGTAAATGCATTTATGGAAGAACTTTCAAACTTCCTTGATAAAAAATAAGAAAATATAATAAGGGCTTGTGCAAAATGTAAAAAAAGCGCGGGTCCTTTTTGTATGGTTTTACGACTGGATTTTATTTACAAAGTCTTTAATAATTGGTATAATCTACTTACTAAATTGAAAAGGGGTATCTTTATGAAAAAAATCAAGAAAGTCCTCGCCGTAATGTTGGCAGTAGTTCTTGCTTTGTCCTGTGCTTCCATTCTCGGATTCTCTCAGGAAAAAGAGTATGTTCCTACAATCATCATTCCAGGACTTTTCCAGAGTGAAACTTACGCTTACGAAAACGGTGAAATTCTTTGTGATGCTAACGGCGAACCAATTCCAGGCCCATTTTATGTTACAATTGGTGAAGAAGAAATCACAGAAATCATAACAAAGGCACTTATTCCTGTTACAAGAATGTTTATTTCTCAGGAAGACAAGGATGCTATGGCAGCTAAAGAAGTTTCAAAGATTCTTGGCGACATTCTTATGGGTAAACAGCGTTCAGATGCTAACGGCGAATTCATTGATGATGTTCGTCCTGCAGTTTATCAGGGTAGCGTTGCTACAATTACTGAAAAGCAGAGAAGTCAGATGCTTAATCATTTCCCTGTACAGGAGTACTTTGACATTGC
>JAZSDZ010000122.1:0-2587 GCA_045531435.1 Candidatus Fimenecus sp. | reverse complement strand
GATAAGCCAAAGATGATTGATAACAGCAAAATGGCAGTTGGCGATGTTGTTATTGCTCTTCCTTCAACAGGTATTCATTCAAATGGCTTCAGCTTATGTCGTAAGGTTTTTGACATTGATAATAACAATCCTGAACTTTATGTTGAAAGAGAAGAATTAAGCGGTATGAGTATTGCTGAGGCTTTACTTGTTCCAACTAAGATTTATGTTAAGCCTGTTCTTGCTCTTATTGAAAAGGTAAATGTTAAAGGCATTTCTCATATTACAGGCGGTGGCTTCTATGAGAATATTCCACGTTCAATTCCTGATGGATTATGTGCAAAGATTGATAAATCTGCTGTAAAGGTACTTCCAATCTTTGATGTTATTGCAAAATGGGGCAACATTCCTGAGCGTGATATGTTCAACACATATAATATGGGTGTTGGTATGAGTATTGTTGTTCCTGCAGATCAAGTAGAACTTTCTCTTTCAATCCTTAAAGAAAATGATGTTGACGCTTATGTTATCGGTGAAATTGTTAAAGGCGATGAGAAGGTGCTTTTATAATGAGTAAGAATATTGTCGTTCTTGTTTCAGGTGGAGGAACTAATCTTCAAGCTCTTATTGACGCACAAAACAGGGGAGAGCTTGGGAATGGAAAAATTACTTGTGTAATTTCTTCAAAAGCTGATGCCTATGCTCTTACCCGTGCTGAAAATAACGGAATAAAAACAAGAACACTTATTAGAAAAGATTATGCAGATATTTCATCATACAGCTGTGCCATGAGAGATTTACTTTTAGAGGAAAAAGCAGATTTGATTGTATATGCAGGTTTTATGACTATACTTGATGAAAATGTTTGCAATACTTTTGAAAATAAAATGATTAATGTGCATCCTGCACTTATTCCGTCATTTTGCGGAAAAGGCTTTTATGGATTGCATGTTCACGAAGAAGCACTTAAAAAAGGTGTTAAAGTATCAGGTGCAACTGTTCATTTTGTAACTGCAGAATGTGATGCAGGACCAATTATCCTTCAAAAAGCTGTTGAGGTAATTGACGATGATACACCTGAAAGCTTACAAAAAAGAATTATGGAACAGGCTGAATGGAAAATTCTTCCAAAGGCTGTAGGGCTTTTCTGCGACGATAAAATTGTTGTAGAAAACGGAAAAACATATATTAAATAACCGGAGGAACGAATGATGGAAATTAAATCACTTGAAAATGAACTTAATTCTCTTGCTTATCATGGAAGAGGAATTATTATTGGTAAAAGTGCTGATGGTAAAAAGGCTATAACAGCATATTTTATTATGGGTAGAAGTGTTAACAGCCGTAATCGTGTTTTTGTTGCTGAAGGTGATGCAATGAGAACAAAGGCTTTTGATGAGTCAAAAATGACAGACCCACATCTTATTATTTATTATCCTGTTAGAGTTCTTGGTAATAAAACAATTGTTACAAATGGTGACCAGACAGACACTATTTATGAACTTATGGATAAGCAGATGACTTTTGAACAGGCACTTCGTACTCGTGAATTCGAAGATGATGCTCCTAACTACACTCCAAGAATTTCAGGTATTATAAGACTTGAAAATGGTGATATGAATTACGCTATGTCTATTCTTAAATCTGCAGATGGCGATGGTAGTTCTTGTCAGAGATATAATTTTGCTTATTCAAATCCTCTTGCAGGTAAAGCAAAGTTCATTCATACATATAAATGTGATGGTGACCCACTTCCAAGTTTTGAAGGTGAACCCAAAACACTTGAACTTCCTGATGTTGACATTGATACAATGACTGACATCATATGGAAAAACCTTAATGAAGATAATAAAGTTTCTCTTTTTGTAAGATATATCGACCTCCAGACAGGCAAATTCGAGTCAAGAATTGTAAACAAGAATGTATAAGGAGATTAGTAATGAAAGAATTCGAACTTAAATATGGTTGTAACCCCAACCAGAAACCTTCAAAAATCTATATGGAAGACGGTTCTGAACTTCCAATTGAAATCCTTAATGGCAGACCAGGATTTATAAATTTCCTTGATGCTTTTAACTCATGGCAACTTGTTAAAGAAATTAAATATATTCTTGGTATGCCTGCTGCAACATCTTTTAAGCATGTTAGCCCTACATCAGCAGCAGTTGGTGTTAAGCTTCCTGAATCACTTAAAAAGGCTTGTTTTGTTGATGATATAGAGGACCTTGATGATTCACCACTTGCTTGTGCATATGCTCGTGCTCGTGGTACTGACAGAATGTCATCATTTGGTGACTGGATTGCATTAAGTGACGAATGTGATGTTACAACAGCAAAGCTTGTTGCTCGTGAAGTGTCTGACGGTATTATAGCTCCCGGTTATTCTGATGAAGCTCTTGAAATTCTTAAGGGTAAAAGAAACGGTAACTATAATATTGTAAAAATTGATGCAAATTATGTTCCTGATGTTCAGGAAAAGAAGCAGGTTTTCGGTATTACATTTGAACAGGGCAGAAATAACTTCAGAATTGATAAAGAGCTTCTTTCGAATATGGTTACTGAAAATAAAGAGTTACCTGAAGAAGCAAAGCGTGACCTTATAATTGCT
>JAZSDZ010000111.1:0-13822 GCA_045531435.1 Candidatus Fimenecus sp. | reverse complement strand
TTACGACACTCTTGAGGTTTTAACTGAACGCTTTGGTTCTGAAAAAACAGCTGAAATTGAAAAGACTTTTATGGATAATTTTATTACTGAAGATGATATTGCACAGATAGAAAAGCTTGGCTTTAACTGTGTTCGTGTGCCATTCTGGTATCGTAATTTTATGAACGAAGACGGCACTTGGATTGCTGAAAATCACGATGACAATCCGGGATTTCAACGAATTGACTGGCTTATAAACGCCTGTGAAAGGTATGGTATTTATATCATTCTTGATATGCATGGCGCACCGGGTGGACAGAGTAAAAATCACAGTACGGGTAAAGCAGGACGAAATGAGCTTTATGAAGTTGAAGATAAAATGGACTCTTGCGTTGAACTCTGGACCACTATTGCTGAAAGATATAAGGATAATGAAGTAATAGCCGTTTATGACCTTCTTAACGAGCCACAGAATAACAGTGGTTACAGTGGTGATTATTCCTGGGAAGCAGGAACACCTGAGGCAGTAGCTCAGACAAACAGAGCATACGACATTCTCTATAAAGCAATAAGAGAAATTGATGAAAATCACATAATTTCATTTGAGGGAATTTGGTCAACAGAAGTCCTACCTGACCCTGATGAATTCGGCTATGAAAATGTGATGTATCAGTTACATATTTACGACAGAGACAGAAATATGATTAACTACCGTGTAAATGAGCTTCGCAAAATCAGAAAAAAGTGGAATGTTGCAGTTTATAATGGCGAGTATAACAACGGAGAAAATGAACATTTTGCACAGATGCTTTATGAATTCTGTAATATTAATCGCACAAAGTGGAATTACAAAACATTTAATGCAGGTAGTCAGTGGGGATTATTTAATCAGAATGTTTCCCGAATTGATATAAAAACTGCATCTTATGAAGAAATTATTGATTATATAAAGGAAATCGCTCCGACAGACACTTTTAAATTCAATGATGTTGAAATGAGCAATTTGATATAATCCTATTGCGAAAAAAATTTTAAAGTGATATAATTTTATATAAATTTTTTACAGTCAGGAGATATGTAAAATGGATATTCAAACTGTTAAAAATTCAATCGAAAATGGTAATGCCATACTCGGTATTGAAATGGGTTCAACCCGAATCAAAGCCGTTTTGATTGATGAAAAGCATAATCCAATCGCGCAGGGTAGTCATGGTTGGGAAAATCGTTTTGAAAATGGTGTCTGGACATATCATATGGATGATGTTTGGGCGGGACTTCAGGATGCTTATAAAAACCTTAAGGCAGAAGTGCTTGAAAAATATGGTGTCAAGCTTACAAAAGTAAAATCTATGGGCTTTTCTGCTATGATGCACGGCTATCTTCCATTTGACAAAGACGGAAAACAACTTGCCGAATTCAGAACTTGGAGAAATACTATAACAGAGAAATCTGCTGAAGAATTAACAAAGCTTTTTAACTTCAACATTCCACAGCGTTGGAGTATTGCTCATCTTTATCAGGCAATCCTTAATGGAGAAGAGCATCTTCCACAGATTGATTTCTTAACTACACTTGAGGGCTATGTTCATTGGATGCTCACAGGTGAAAAGGTAATCGGCATTGGTGAAGCAGCAGGTATGTTCCCGATTGACAGCACAAAGAATTGCTATGACGAAAAAATGGTAGCCGATTTTAATGCGAAAATTCAGGATAAAGGCTACAATTGGAAACTCCTTGATATTCTTCCAAAAATTCTTGTTGCAGGTGACAATGCAGGTGCTCTTTCAAAGGAAGGTGCATTACTCCTTGACCCGACAGGAGAATTAGAGGCGGGTTGTCCTCTTTGCCCTCCTGAAGGTGATGCTGGTACAGGAATGGTGGCAACAAACAGCGTCGCTGTAAAAACAGGTAATATTTCAGCAGGTACATCAATTTTCGGTATGATTGTACTCGATAAAGCACTTTCAGATGTTTATACAGAAATTGATATGGTTACAACTCCAACAGGTAAGCCTGTGGCTATGGTGCATTGTAATACTTGTACATCTGACCTTGACGCTTATGTAAAGCTCTTTGCAGAAGTACTTGCAAACAGTGGTGTTCAGGTTAATAAACCTGCACTTTATGATATGCTTTATGCCGAAGCACTTAAAGGCGATACAGATTGTAACGGTATTATCAGTTTTAACTATTATTCAGGTGAGCCTGTAACAGATACTGCAGAGGGCAGACCATTACTTGTAAGAATGCCTGACAGTAAATTCAGTCTTGCTAACTTTATGAGAGCACAGCTTTATGGCACAATGGCTACTCTTCGTCTTGGTATGAATATCCTTTTTGATAAGGAAAATGTACAGATTGAAAAGCTTTTAGGTCACGGTGGTCTTTTCAAGACTCCCGTTGTTGGTCAGAAGCTTATGGCAGGTGCTCTTAACACTCCTGTTGCAGTTATGGAAACAGCAGGTGAGGGTGGTGCCTGGGGTATTGCTCTTCTTGCAGCATATATGGTGAATAAGAGTGAAAATGAACCACTTGAGGATTATCTTGAAAATAAGGTTTTCGCAGATTATAAAGCAAGTGTTATTGAGCCTGACAAAGCAGATGTTGACGGCTTCAATGAATATATTAAGAGATATAGTTTGGCAGTTGCAGTCCAGAAATCTGCTATTGCTAACTTAAAATAAGGAGAAAAATATTATGAGTTTAAAAAATTATGAATTCTGGTTTGTTGTTGGTAGTCAGTTCCTTTATGGTCCTGAAGTTTTAGAAACTGTTGCAGCTCGTGCACAGGAAATGGTTGATGAATTAAATGCATCAGGCACACTTCCATGTAAGGTTGTATATAAAGTAACTGCAAAGACAAATAAAGAAATTACAGATGTTGTAAGAGAAGCAAATTATGACAAAAAGTGTGCAGGTATCATTACTTGGTGTCATACATTCAGTCCATCAAAGATGTGGATTAACGGTTTTGTGGATTTACAGAAACCATATTGCCACCTTGCAACACAGTATAATACAGAAATTCCAAATGACGAAATCGATATGGACTTTATGAACCTTAATCAGGCTGCTCATGGTGACCGTGAACATGGATTTATTGCAGCAAGACTTCGTATGCCTCGTAAGGTTATTGCAGGTCATTGGACAAAAGAGTCTGTTCGTACTCGTCTTGGTGACTGGATGCGTTCAGCAGTCGGTGTAGCAGTAAGTAAAGAACTTAAAGTTATGCGTTTTGGTGACAATATGCGTGAAGTTGCTGTTACAGAAGGTGATAAGGTTGAAGTACAGTCAAAGCTTGGCTGGCAGGTTAATACCTGGGCAGTTGGTGACCTTGTAAAAGTAATGAATGAAGTAACTGACGCTGAAATTGATGCTCTTATGGATGTTTATAAGGCTGAATATGATTTCGCAACAGATAATGTTGAAGCAATCCGTTATCAGGCTCGTGAAGAAATCGCAATTAAGAAAATGCTCGATAGCGAAGGTTGTATGGCATTCTCAAATACATTCCAGGATCTTTATGGTATGGAACAACTTCCTGGTCTTGCAAGTCAGCATTTGATGGCACAGGGCTATGGTTACGGTGGTGAAGGCGACTGGAAAGTTGCTGCTATGACTGCTATTATGAAAGCTATGGCAGAAGGCAAAAATGGTGGTACAGGCTTTATGGAAGATTATACATACCATCTCGTACGAGGTGAAGAATATAGCCTTGGTGCACATATGCTTGAGGTTTGCCCATCAATGGCAGCAGATAAGCCAAGAATCGAAACACATCACCTTGGAATCGGTATGAATGAAAAAGACCCTGCTCGTCTTGTTTTTGAAGGCAAAGCAGGTAGTGCTATCGTTGTTTCTCTTGTTGATATGGGTGGTCGCCTTCGCCTCATCTGTCAGGATATTGAGTGTGTTAAACCAATTATGGAAATGCCAAATCTCCCTGTTGCTCGTGTAATGTGGAGAGCAATGCCAGACTTAGAAACAGGTATTGAATGTTGGATTACAGCTGGTGGTGCTCATCATACAGTTTTAAGCTATGATGTTACAGCAGAGCAGATGAAAGACTGGGCAAATATGATGGATATCGAATTTGTTCATATTAATAAAGACACAACAGTTGCAGGTCTTGAAAAAGACTTATTCTTAGCTGACCTTGCCTGGAAGTTAAAATAAGGAGTAATATATGCTTGAACAGTTAAAAAAAGAAGTGTTTGAGGCAAATATGCTTTTGCCAAAATACGGACTGATTACTTTTACTTGGGGTAATGTTTCAGGTGTTGACCGTGAAAAAGGTTTAATGGTAATCAAGCCATCAGGCGTTGAATATGACACAATGAAGCCTGAAGATATGGTTGTTGTTGACCTTGCAACAGGAAAAAAGGTTGAGGGTGACTTGAATCCATCATCTGATACGGACACTCATGTAGCACTTTACAATGCATTCCCTGATATCAAAGGTGTTGTTCATACTCATTCCCGTTGGGCAACTACTTTCGCTCAGGCAGGTATGGGAATTCCTGCTCTTGGCACTACTCACGGTGACTATTTTTACGGTGAAATTCCTTGTACCCGTAAAATGACCCCGGTCGAAATTGGTGGAAAATATGAGCTTGAAACAGGTAACGTAATTATCGAAACTTTCAACGATAAAGAGCCTAACGACATTCCTGCAGTCCTTGTTCATAGTCATGGACCATTCACATGGGGTACTGACCCAAATAATGCAGTTCACAATGCTGTTGTTCTCGAAGAACTTGCATTTATGGCGTGGCACAATATTATGATGAATCCACAGATTCAGCCAATGCAACAAGAACTCCTTGACAAACATTATCTCCGTAAACACGGTGCAAATGCCTACTACGGACAGAAAAAGTAAAAAATAATGGGTGCTCAATCGAGTACCCATTTTTCTATGCTATTTAATTATCAACCATAATCCTAAATTCAATATTAAAAATATTATATTTAAAACACTAAAGGTCAGTACATATTTTCCTGTGCTGACTTTTTCTTTTCCAACAAACTTAAATGAAATCAGACTTGCCATAGAAGCAAATAATGTGCCAAGTCCGCCAAGATTCACACCAACAAGCAAATCCTTAACATTTTCAGTGAATTTTGAAAGAAGAATTGCAGCAGGAACATTTGAAAATACCTGACTTGAAACAATGCCGACTATTACCTCATTACCATTAACAATGTTCTTTAAAAAGTCACTTATTGGCTTACTTTCACCAAGATTTCCTATGAATACAAAAAGAAAAATAAATGTAAATAATAAACTGTAATCAACTTTTGCAATAACTTTTCTGTCAAAAATAAGAATAGCTGTAACTGTCACAATAACAGTTATCATATACGGAATAACACGAAAAACAGTCAACAATGAAAGCATAAACAAAATGAAATAAATAACTATATGCAATTTTGAGAAATTATTTTCTGTTTCATTTTTCGATGATTTAAGTGAATCTCTTCCTGCAAATAAACAAGAAGCAACAATAAGAACAAGTGAGAGCAGAGCGTAGGGGAGTAACGTTGAAATAAATTCACCCATTCTCATATTGAATTTTGAAAACAAATATAAATTCTGCGGATTGCCGATGGGTGTCAGCATACTGCCTAAATTAGCAGAAATTGTTTCAACGGTCACAATCCAGATAAGATTATCCATTTTACCTGATAATTTCAATGCAGTAATGGTAAATGGCACAAAAGTAATAAGGGCTACATCATTTGTAATTATCATTGAAGAGAAAAAGCATAGCAAACCTAAAATAAGAGAAAGTTCCACTGTGCTATTCACTTTTGAAAGCATTTTTTCAGCAATAAATTTAAACACACTCATACTGTTAAGACCCGCCATTACAGACATAAGACAAAATAACAACCCTAAAGTGCGAAAATCAATATAATCAAAATATTCTATATTCGGAACAACAAAAAATGTTGAAACAACTGCCAAAATGAGAGACAATACTAACACAATTTCATTTTTAATAAACGCCTTAATCTTTCCCATCAACATCACCACCTTCAAAATATTATATCATTTAACAAATTAAAATCAATATAACAATTACAGGTTATTTGGATAAGCACAAAACGTAAAATGCAAAGTTGGGGGTCTGCGACTCAATCTTTTATTCCGATAAATTACATATCAATATAATTATTTATTATTTTCCCTTTTAATTTCTATAATTACATGTTATAATGCTTTAAAGCGAAAATGACAGAGGTGGAACACATTGGCATATTTATTCACACATTTCACAAGTGACGAAACAGGGGATAAGGAACATATCTGGTTTTCCGTGAGTTATGATGGACTTCATTGGATTGACCTTGGTGATGAACCAACACTTACAACGCAACTTGGCACAAAAGGTATCCGTGACCCGTTTATTGTATATGACGAAAAACTTAACAAATATTTTATAATCGCGACAGATTTACTTACTAAAACAGGAAACTGGCATCAATTTTCTCATAATGGCAGTCGTTCACTTTTTGTATGGGAGTCCGAAGATTTGATTCATTGGAGTGATGAAAGACTTTGCGAAGTAGGTATTCCGTCTGCAGGTTGTGTATGGGCACCTGAGGCAATTTTCTGTAAAGAAAAGGATATGTGGTTTGTATTTTTTGCGAGTAATGTTAGAGAAAAAGGCGAATTCCATCGAAAACAGAGGATTTACGGCACATTTACAAAGGATTTCAAGAAATTTACACCTACATTCAAGTACATTGACGGCGAAACTGCACTTATTGATACCAATATTGTGTGGGACAACGGAATGTATTATCGTTTCACAAAGGATGAGACAAACAAGGTTATTATCCTTGAAAAATGCGATACCCTTGTGGGCAAGGAATACGAAAAAATCTATTCCGAAACTTTTGCCAATTTTTTTGGACTTGAGGGTCCGGAGGCGTATTATCTTGAAGAAATGGGAAAATGGTGTGTTATGGCTGACAGATATCACGGTAATCACGGATATACACCATTTGTTACAGATGACCTTAACAGTGGAGTTTTTACACAACTTTCACCGGACCAATATGACCTTGGCAAGCGCAAAAAAAGACACGGTGGAATCATAAAAATCCCACAAAATGTGGCTGACAGTATTGTTAAATACTATAAATAGACAATATCTATAAAAATGTGTTGCATTTTTTGTATAAATATGGTAAACTAAAACTACAAATATAAACAGGAGATGATTTTTTATGAGAAAATCTAATAAAATCTTAGCAGTTGTTTTGGCACTTGTAATGATGCTTACAACAGTACCTATGATGACTGCAATGGCAGCAGGCGAAGCTGAAGAACATGTACATGTTTTCAAAGTAGTTGACACTCCAACAGAAGCTACATGTACTACTGAAGGTGTAACAGTATATAAATGTGTTACTGCAGGTTGTACACTTCCATTGTTTTCAATCAAAACAGAAAAAGTTGCTCACATGCTTGTAGGTTCAGTTAAAGATAACGGCAATCCAGAGTATCACTACCAGAGATGTGACACTTGTGATAAGCTTATTCCTGCAGACCATACTTTTGTTGATGTTGAAGTAACAAAAGAAGCTTCATGTTTTGAAGAAGGTTCAAAGAAAGTAAAATGTTCAGTTTGCAACTATGAAAAAACAGAAAGAATTGCAAAACTTGCTCACGACTGTGAATATGTTGTTACTGACGACACACATAAGGCTGTATGTAAAGTTTGTACATTGAGCATTGATGAGAAACATGATTTTAGTGAAGAAGGTACTGTAAAAACTGCTCCAAAATGTAATGCTCCAGGTGTAGAAGTTAGAACATGTACAGTATGTGAAAAAGAAAAAGAATTCCCACTTGCAGAAACACATACATATGGTGATTGGAAATCAGCAAATGATACTCAGCACGAAAAAGAATGTGTTTGTGGTCAAAAAGACTATGCAAACCACAAATTTGTTGTAGTTGTTGGTGAAAAGTCAAAGTGTGACAGTTCAGTTGCATTGACAATCACATGTGAAGATTGTAATTACAAATTAGAAGTTGCTGCAAAAGAACACAATTTTAATAACGTTGAAAAATACGATGAAAAAGACCATAAACAGAAATGTGAAGAATGTGGTCTTTCAGTTTTAGCTGCTCACGAATGGGAAGATGTTAAGGTAAACAAGGAACCAACATGTGGCGTACCTGGTAGCAAGGATGTTAAGTGTAAGGTTTGTGAAGAAACAGCTACAATTGAAATTGCAGTATCAGATGCGCACAATGTAGAAACATGGACAGAAGTAACACCTGCAACATGTAGTGCAGTTGGTACAGAAAAAGGTACTTGTAAAAATTGTAATAAAGAAATTACAAGAGAAATTCCAAAGAACGATAACCACACTGTAACAACATGGACAGAAGTAACAGCTCCTACATGTAAAGAAGTTGGTAGCGAAAAGGGTACATGTACTGTTTGTAACGAAGAAGTTACAAGAGATATTCCAAAAACTGAAGACCACAAATGGGGCAATTGGACTACTGTTGTAGCACCATCAGTTTTACTTCCTGGTACAAAGATTCGTACATGTGATGTATGTGGCAAGATTGAAAGAGAGTCTATTCCAAAGCTTGACGGTGAACAAGAAGTACTTATGGGTGACGTTAACGGCGATGGCGAAATCACTTCGTTTGACGCTCGTAAGGCATTACAGGCTGCTGTTGGTAATTATGAACTCTCTGAAGGCGAATTTGCTCGTGCAGATATGAACGGAGACAAGGAAATCACATCAATGGATGCTCGCAAGATTTTGAAACTCTCAGTTGGTCTTGAAGCTTAATTAAATAATTAAACAATAAGCGGGTTACCGAAAGGTAATCCGCTTTTGCTATGTCCGATTTCAAAGCGAGTTCAAATCTCATATAATTTACATAAACAAAAAAAGAACCCATCTTACGATAGATTCTTATCTTTTGGCGGAGATGAAGAGATTTGAACTCTTGCGTCGCTATTCACGACCTACCGCATTTCGAGTGCGGACCCTTCAACCACTTGGGTACATCTCCATTTTGACTTGATTATTTTATCAAATCATTATTGTAATGTCAACAAAAAAGGAGATGTAAACTTCTACTTTATATATGGTCCTTATATCTTTCTGATGTAATGATTCCGTCTTTAACGTGTAATTTACAGATTCTAGCATTTCTCGCATCAAAAGCACTTGCATTAAGACCGTCATCATAGTCACGAGCGTGATAAATTGCGTACCATTGACCATCTTCCTTAATCATTGAATGATGTCCAGTGCCTTCTTCAAACTCATTTGCATTAAGAACAGGATGGTATGTATTCGCGTCAGGATACTTTTCAAACTTAATCTTTGTAAGGTCAGTTTCGTCTGTTTTTGCTCTCGCATAACCTATATAATAAGTTGGCTGTTCAAAGCAGTTTCCTGAATACATAAGATACTGCCAATCTCCCTCTTTAAAGTAGAAAGCACCTTCGATTGTGTGCCAATGCTGACCTTTTTTGTATCTGTCACGACGATAAATATCCTCGTCAAGAGTAGGCTCAAGCATAAGCACAGGATTTCCAGCTGGTGTAAAGGGGTCAAGCATCTTGTCAACATAAATACAAGTGCCGATTCTTTCACCTTCAAATTTATTCTGTGAATAGAAAAGGAAAAGACCTGATTCATTTTTTACAATGTGTGAGTCAATAGAGAAAGGATGAAGAATCTGCTTAACACAAGTGAAAGGTCCAAGTGGATTATCAGCAACTGATACGTGCATAGCGCCTCTGTGACCACCTTGGTCAGGTGTGTCATTGTATATCTCCATTGAATTGTACATGTAGAATTTCCCGTCAAGCTCAATAACACTTGGAGCCCAGAATGAATCAAGACCTTCCACCGTCATTACAACACCATAGTATTCCCAACCCTCAAAAAGAGTATCTGACTGATAAGCATAAACACCGTCGTGTCCTGTGACATAAATGTAATATCTGCCGTTTGATTTTAAAATATATGGGTCAGCCTGACCTACGTAATGTGTTTTATCTACCTTTAATAAATGCATATTATATCCTCCAAAAAGCATAACTATTACTTTAAAATTATATAATGTGATAGTAAATATTGCAAGAGAAAAACCATATATTTCTTTAACATAATTTGGAGTATTAAATATAGTAAATATCTCTGTTATACTTGTGTATGCATATATGCAGAAAGTAGAGGTAAATAATGAAAAAATTAACTTCAATTATACTAATCTTACTTATAACTGTGTCAATATTTATCATGCCGATTAATTCAAATGGTGTAACACTTACTTCCCAAGCAGGTATTGTGTCTGTAACAAGTGGGAGGCTGAATATCCGTAAAACTGCATCAACAAGCAGTACAGTATTGACAACAATATCAAAGGGCTCATATATTACTTTGATTTCCATATCAGGTAATTGGTATTATGTGGAATACGCAGATGGTAAATTCGGATATTGTCATAAGAGTTATATTAAACCTGATTCAGGCAAAACAGCAACAGTAAATACAAATTCAACATCCTTGAATGTCCGTTCAGGCGCAGGAACAAATTATCCAATAACTGATAAAATTCAAAAAGGGGATATAGTAATCATACTCTCAACATCAGGTTCCTGGAGTAAAATCCTTTATGATGGGGTAAAAACAGGATTTGTAAGCAGTAAATATTTAAATACAACTACAAATTCAACATCATATTCTGCTGTTTCATTGAATGTTCCTGATTTCAAACAAACAGATTCCCGATGGGCAAATGTTATTATTGGAAATTCAGGAAAAACAATTGGTAAAATTGGCTGTGCCACAACTGCAATAGCTATGATTGAATCATATCGTACAGGCAAAACTATTTACCCTGATGCTATGTCTAAAAAATTGAGTTATTCGTCAACGGGTAATTTGTATTGGCCAAGCGACTATATAGTTGTAACAAGCAAAACAGATTATCTGAATAAAATTTACAAAAAACTTAAAGAAGGTAAGCCTATCCTTTTCGGTGCAAAGAATAATTCAGGAACTCAGCATTGGGTTGTTGTAACAAGTTTTACTGGTGGAAATTCTCTTACACCATCTGCATTTAAAATTAATGACCCGGGTACAAAATACAGAACAAATCTTCAACAGTTTTTAAATGATTATCCTAATTTTTACAAGTACTTTTATTATTAAAAGTTAAAATATTATCTGTAAACTTCAAAATAAACATAGTTTTATAATTGTGTATATTATCACGAAAAATAAAATAAACACATTTTTTAAATGTGTACTATATCAATAAACTGTATTGAATTGATAATTGTTAATTGATAAAATAGAAATATTAAAATATACACGATGTTTAATATTGGATTTGTCGTTCATTAATATAAATTATGTCGATTTGAGGTGGAATCTGTGAAGAAGTTTTTATCAATCATTTTAATAACAACAATAATTTTAACTTCTGTTTCACAGAGCTTCGTATTTTTTGCAAAAGAGGATAATTCTGATTTGTATGAATTTGTTGATGAATTGTCAAGAGTTATTCGTGAAAATGATGTTGAAGAAGCAGTTGCAAGTGGCGAAAGTATAATTGATGATGTAACCTTCAGTGTGAATGAATTTTTCACAAATATGAAGCCATCTTCAATCTATGATAATCTTCCCGAAAATGCCTTTGAAACAAAAAGACTTATTGTTAAGGCAGAAACTCTCTCGGATTATCAGGGTGCAGTCGACTGTGTAAATGGCTATAACAATTTACATATTTTACAATATGATACTCAATTGTCTGCAAAAAATGCATATGAATTTTACCTTGATAACCCACTTGTCGAATATGTTGAGCCTGATGTAATTTATTCAGCTGAAGAAGATATTCCGGGTGAAATTATACCTGATGATGGCGTAACTGATTTTGATGATGTTACTGCTTCAGCAATTGAATGGCTTTCTGATAAAATTGGTTTTTCTGATATAAAAGAAGAACTTGCAAAAAGAATTGAGGATGACTATGTCCTTGTTGCAGTGTTGGACAGTGGTGTGGATACTGACCATTCTCTTTTCGAGGGAAGATTAGAAGAGAGCACAGTTAATTTAAGCTCGTCAGGTCATCGTGACAGTGTTGAGGATGACTATGGCCACGGCACTCATGTTTCAGGTATTGTTGCAAGCTACACATTAGAAAATGTTAAAATCAAGCCATATAAAGTCCTTAATGAAATGGGTAACGGTGCATTGAGTATTATTGCATCTGCTGTTGATATGGCTGTGGTAGACGGTGTAGATGTGATTAATATCAGTATTTCAGGTGATGGCGAAAGTCAGACTATGACCAATGCAATTGATAATGCCGTTGCAAATGATATAAATGTTGTTGTAGCAGCAGGTAATAAAAAAGTTGACCTGACCAAAAAATACATTTCTCCAGCCTGTGTTGAATCTGCAATTACGGTAAGTGCAACTGATAAAAATGACACAATTGCTGCTTTTTCAAATTACAACGGACCTATTGATATTGCCGCACCGGGTGTGGATATTATCAGCAGTTATCCTGACGATAAATATTTGTCAATGAGTGGTACATCAATGGCTGCACCTCAGGTTACTGCTGCTCTTGCAATTCTTCAGTCAATATCTTTAAATGTTGCTTCTTCTGAATGTGAGGAGAAGATTAAGAACCTTGCTATTAGTGTCCGTGAAGAAAATGGCGAAAACAAATACGGTGCAGGTATTCTTTTCATAAAATATATACTTGACGGTAAGCCTGTTACTGCTGACCCTGTTTTCAGCGTACCAAGCGGAACATTTGAAAAAACATTTCAGGTTGAAATAACCTGTCCTGATGCTGATGCCAATATTTATTACTATATTTACGACGGTGATTTTTCTACCATCAATTTTAATGATAATATTCTTTACGAAGGTCCTATAACTGTTTCAGTCGATACAAAAATATCTGCCGTTGCAATATTAAGAGGTTGCGATATGAGTTCTCTTGTTACAGTAGAATATGACCGAATAGGGCAGAGTATAGAAGATTATTATGACATTAACTCTTTTGGATATATAACGGGATATTATGGCTCTGATAAGGAAGTTGTTGTGCCTGATGTAATCAAGGGTAAAAAGGTTAATGGTATAGGTGTTGCCGCTTTCCGAGACAACAGGACTGCTGAAACAATTATCCTTCCCGATACCTGCAATAAAATTAATGCGTCGGCATTTGAAGGCTGTTCAAAGCTTAAATCAATTTCAGGTTCTGCTATAGACAATGTTGCATCGTCTGCTTTTGAGGGCTCATCTGTGGAAACTGTTGATTTCCCTGAATTAAAATCTATAGGTATGTATTCTTTTGCTGATTGTACAAATCTTAAATCAATAACACTTTCCAATGTGGAAACTATTAATAACTATGCGTTTATAAATACCCTAAATCTTGGTGTTGTTGTTTGTGACAAATTGGTTGATATTGGAAAAGAAGCGTTCAGTGGTTCAGGTATCTCTCTTTTCAATGCTCCTGAACTTACATCCATAGGTTCAAATGCTTTTTCTGATTGTAGTTACCTTGTTTCCGTTTCAGCACCAAAGCTTGAGGTTCTTGAAATCGGTGCATTTAAGAATTGTATATCACTTAAGGATATTAAGCTTGATGCCTTAATCGAAATTAAAGCTAATGCTTTTAGAAACAGTGCTGTTGACAAGTTTATAGGCCTTAATGTAGAAAAAGTAGGTAACTATGCTTTTGCTGATAATCCGCATCTTGTTGCCTGTGCTTTAATGAAAACCAAATCAACAGGTGCTTATGTTTTTCAGAATTGTA
>JAZSDZ010000149.1:0-4782 GCA_045531435.1 Candidatus Fimenecus sp. | reverse complement strand
AGGCTAATTTACCTGAAGAACCCCTTGTTATATAAAGTTTTATACGGTCTGTGATTTTTTTACATCCCCAATTTTTTCTTTTAAGTGAAATAATGGTTATGCATTATATTGCATTTTTAATATTTACATAGTATAATTAACTCAAACAAATTGGAAAACAAAGGAGAATTTTGTTATGAAAAAAACGAAAAAGTTTTTGTGCATTCTTATGGTTTTTGTTATGCTTTTTCAAAGCTCAACAATGTCCTTTGCTTTGTTAGAAGAGCTTGAAGATACTATTGAGGATTTTAACAATGATGTTGACAAAACCATCTGGGACACAGCTTGGAAAAACAAGAGTGAGTCAGTTGAAGCTGCCGTTACAATGTTTGTGGGCAACGACGAAAACGACAGAACAATTGCCTGGTACTCTGATGCTGAAGCAGGATATGTGGAGCTTAAAGGTGTAGGCTTTGACGAAAAAATCGAAGCAACCGCAAAACAAACTGCTGAGGGTGATTATCGCTTGTATTGTGAAATTAAAGACCTTAAATCGGGAATTTACACATACAAGTGTGTAAGTGGTGATTACGAATCAGAGCTTTATACCTTTAAGATAGAGGATAACGATAGCAGTACAGTTCTTTATGTTTCTGACATTCACGTTTCAGAAAATAGTGATGAAAACGAAAACGAGCTTCGTGACACATCATATCTCTGGAATGAGGTTGTTGAAAATGCTACAAAAAAGGCTATTTCTGAAGGAAACACTCTTGATGCAATCGTTTCAGGTGGTGACCAGGCATCTGAAGGCTTAAGAAATGAATTTGAAGGTCTCAGCACTCCTGCACTTATCAAATCAATTCCATTCTCAGTTTCTGTTGGTAATCACGACAGAAAGAGTGTTGGTTATAAATACTATACTGCTAATCCTAATGAAGCAGACCAGACATTTAGGTCATATATAGGTACTGATTATTGGTTCAGACAGGGTGATGCACTTTTCTTGATTCTCGACTCTTGTAATGTTTCAATGAGAGAGCATTATAACTTTATGAAGGATGCAACAGAAAAGAATAAGGATGCTGTATGGGTAATCGCTGTTATGCACCACGATATGTTTGGTGGCAGAGAGCCTTGGCTTGACAGTGAAAATGCAATGTTAAGACTTTTATGGACTCCTTTCTTCGATGAATTCGGCGTTGATTTATGCCTTTACGGACACAGCCACTATTACAGTGTTTCAAATGTAATTTATGGCAGGGAAACTGTAGAAGAAACAGGTCACAATGCTGAACTCACAGACCCTGAAGGAACTATTTATGTGGCATCAGGTTCGATTTCACGCCATGCACCTGTACTTGACGACGAAGGTAATACTCCACCGGTTGGTGAAAACGCAGGATATACTCGTCTTGAAGAAAATGAAACAATCTACAATCTTATTGATTTCACAGAAGATACTCTTACCTTCAAATCTTATTCTTCAGAAAATAATGAAGAATTCAACCGTTTTGTAATCACAAAAACAACTAAAGAAGGTGGCCACAACTATAAAAATTCTGCGTGGTACCTTAAACCAATTGCATTCTTTGTAGGCAGAATTGTAAATATCATCAACAATGTTGATATGTACAACAGATACAAGGAACAAGGCTTTGATGTTTCACTTAAAGAAGGCCTTATCGGTAGCTGATTTATAAAATCACGCAATGCATAAATACAACAAAGACCCACTTGTAAAACACAAGCGGGTCTGTTTTTAAATGCGATTGTAAATTATAATTTATCATTGGAAACAGGTTCGAATCCTTTATTATCTAAAAATAAAATGACAGTCCCAACCTGAAGGTCAGAACTGTTATTTTGGCTGGGGTGGCAGGATTCGAACCTACGAATGCAGCAGTCAAAGTGCTGTGTCTTACCGCTTGACGACACCCCAATATTTAATTTTTATACTCAAAACACCGTCAATATTTTGACGGTGTTCTAGGTTAGTGGGGTGGATAATCGGATTCGAACCGATGGTCTCCAGTGCCACAAACTGGCGCTTTAACCAACTAAGCTATACCCACCATATATATCAGCGCACAAAGGCTAATAATATATAACTTTATGCGCTGTGGCACGCTGAAAGGGATTCGAACCCCCGACCCTCTGCTTAGAAGGCAGATGCTCTATCCAACTGAGCTATCAGCGCTGGAGCGGGTGATGGGAATCGAACCCACACGACCAGCTTGGAAGGCTGGGATTCTACCATTGAACTACACCCGCATTTCGAATGCTTGAACATTTTAGCATAACGAGAAAGGTTTGTCAATAGCTTTTTTGCTATATTTCAAATTATTTTACCTAAATGAGTCCCTTATTTTACACACTCGATTATTTACAAAACATATATAAAATGATAGAATATATTAAATTAAAAATCCGCTTAGGAGAATTATTATGAACAAAAATAAAGTAGCAAAAACACCACCTATGGGTTGGAACAGTTGGGACTGTTACGGTGCAGCCGTAAACGAAGAACAGCTTCTTGGTAATGCCGAATATATGGCAAAAAATCTTAAGGATTACGGATGGCAGTATGTTGTCTGTGACATTCAGTGGTATGAGCCAACGGCAAAGGACAATAACTACAACAACTTTACAGAACTTTGTATGGACGAGTATTCCCGACTCATTCCTGCCGAAAATCGTTTTCCTTCATCAGCAAACGGAAAGGGATTTAAGCCTATTGCTGACAAAATTCACGCTATGGGACTTAAATTCGGTATTCACATTATGCGTGGTATTCCACGTCAGGCAGTACATAGAAATACACCTATTTTAGGCAGTGACAAAACTGCCCGTCAGGTTGTTCACCATTTTTCAGTTTGCCCTTGGAATACTGATATGTACGGTATGTACACATGCGAGGGTGCACAGGCTTATTACGACTCAATTTTCAAGATGTATGCAGAGTGGGGAATCGACTTTGTAAAGGTTGACGACATCTGTGTTACTGAATTCAGGAAATGGGATAATCCATATTCAGCCCGTGAAGAGGTTGAAATGATTAGAAAAGCTATCGACAAAACAGGTAGAGATATTGTACTGAGTCTTTCTCCCGGACCTGCAGAATTGTCAGTTGCTGACCATCTCTGTGAAAATGCTAATATGTGGCGTCTTACAGGTGACTTCTGGGACTGGTGGGACAAGCTTTACGAAATGTTCGATAAGTGTGAAAAATGGGCTCCTTATGTGAGTGGGGGCTGTTGGCCTGACTGCGATATGCTACCTTTAGGTAATATTTCACGAAACGGCACTTGTCACGGACCACAGGACAGATATACACAGTTTACAAAGGATGAACAAATCACATTAATGACACTTTGGTCAATTTTCCGTTCACCATTAATGTTTGGTGGCGAAATGCGAAACAACGACGAGTGGACATTGTCACTTATGACAAACGAAGAAATCATTGATGTGAATCAGAATTCTCATGGTGGTAAGCAGGTTTATCGTGATGAAAATACAATTATCTGGACAGCAGTTTCTTCTGACAACAAGCCATTAATTGCAGTTTTCAATGTGTCAGACAAAGAAAATGAAATTGCGGTTGATTTAACTAAATTTGACTTGTCAGGTGAATATACCCTCCGTGATTTATGGAAAAAAGAAAATGATGCAAATATAAAGGATACATTCTCTTGTAAGGTTAACTCTCACGGTGCAAAGATTTTTAAATTGATATAAAAGGTGCAAAAATTATGCTCAACATCATAACGGGACGAACAGGAAGTGGTAAAACACGCTTAGTCCGTTCATTGGCTTCAGAAATAGCGAAAAAAGACAGTAACAAGGCAATTATTATCGTTCCTGAACAGTTTTCTTTTGAAACTGAAAAAGGTATGTTACAGCTTTTAGGTAATGAAAAAATCAATAATGTTGAAATTTTAAGCTTTTCACGAGTTGCTGAAAGGCTTTTGTCCCGTTACGGGAAAATGGATAAAAAGACAGCTGATGACGGAATCCGTGCTGTTTTAATGAGTTGTGCAATAGAAGCACTTGAAGATAAATTGACAATTTTTAATCGATATAAAAAATTCCCACAGCTTATTAATGAAATTCTTAATTTTCATCGTGAAATTAAAAAGTGTGGTATTTCAAACGATTCTCTCGGTGAATTCTCATCTCTTGTGAGCAAAACATCATTTTCATCAAAATTAACTGAATTGTCACAGATTTTTTCTTGTTATGACGCATTGATGTCACAGAGCTTTTGCGACAGCTGTACGTATCTTGATATGCTTTATGAATTGCTCTGGGATGTTGATTATTTTAGGGGCAAAACAGTTTTTATAGATGCTTTTTCCGGCTTTTCAGGGCAGGAATATAAGATTATAGAACAGATTTTGCGACAGGCAGACGACGTTTTCGTGACCTTCTGTTGTGACACAACTAAAAATAACGAACGCTATGATCTTTTTTACAATGTAAATGTTGAAATCAAAAAGCTTAAACAACTTGCAAACAGAATCAATGTGAAAATTGCGCCTGCAAAGGTTTTGTATTCAAAGAAAGAGTTTAAAAAGGATGAGCTTAATTTCCTTGAAGAAAACATTTTCTCATCGGACGGCAAAATATATGATAAATGTGCCGATAGTATAACAATAATTCCTTGTCGCACAAAAATGGATGAATGTCATATTGTTGCAGCCGAAATTAAAAGATTAGTAAGAACAGAAAATCTTCGATATCGTGATATTGCGGTGATTGTCCGTAACGAAGAAAGCTATAAAAAACAGCTTGAATCAA
>JAZSDZ010000110.1:0-15842 GCA_045531435.1 Candidatus Fimenecus sp. | reverse complement strand
GGCAAACTCTGCGGTGACGTTGATTTTGAGAATGTAAAGGATAAATGCTCATTCATCACACCTGTTCCCGGTGGCGTAGGACCAATGACAATTACGATGTTGTTAAAGAACACATTAACAGCATCAAAGGAACATTTTAATGAATAATGCAAAATGCAAAGCACAAGGTGCAAAATGTAGGGGACGATGCTAACATCATCCCCTGTTTTTTGTGTTGACATATACCCTATGGGGGTATATAATTAAAATATAAAGGAAGTGATTTTATGAGTAATACTTGTGAATGTTGTAAGACAAAAATCCGTAGTGAAGAAGAATACAAGGCACTTATCAACCGCCTTAACCGTATTGAAGGTCAGATTCGTGGAATCAAGGGTATGGTTGAGAAAAATGCCTATTGTACGGACATAATAGTACAAGTATCTGCTGTTAATGCTGCACTTAATGCTTTCAACAAAGAATTGCTTTCAAATCATATTAAGACCTGCGTTGCAGATGATATTAAAGCAGGAAAAACAGAAACTGTTGACGATTTACTCTCAACATTACAAAAACTTATGAAGTAGGTGAAACTATGACTCAATATAATGTGACGGGTATGAGTTGTGCTGCTTGTGTGGCACGAGTTGAAAAGGCTGTAAATGGTGTTGATGGAGTCGATTCCTGTTCTGTCAGCCTGCTGACTAATTCTATGGGTGTAGAAGGCTCTGCAGACCCACAGAAAATCATTTCTGCGGTAGTTCAGGCAGGTTATGGTGCAACACTCAAAGACGGTAAAAATGCACCATCAAAGACAAATGACGACGATGCGTTGAAAGATACCGAAACACCAAAACTCAAAAAACGACTTGTTGCATCATTAGGCTTTTTGATTATACTGATGTACATTTCAATGGGACATGCTATGTGGGGTTGGTGGTTGCCAGATGTGTTAGCATCAAATCCACTTGCAATAGGTTTTTTGCAGTTAATTTTAACTGCTATCGTAATGGTAATTAACCAGAAATTCTTCATAAATGGCTTTAAAGGACTTTTGCACAAGTCACCAAATATGGATACCCTTGTGGCTCTGGGTTCAGGCGCATCTTTTATATACAGCACTTATGCACTTTTTAAAATGACAGCAGTAAGTGGTGAAATGGCTCATCATTATCTTCACGAATTCTATTTTAAATCTGCTGCTATGATTTTGACACTTATTACCGTTGGTAAGATGCTTGAAGCAAGGTCAAAGGGTAAAACCACAAATGCGCTTAAATCTCTTATGAATTTAGCACCCAAAACTGCAACAGTTCTTGAAGGTGGCGTAGAAAAAGAAATTCCAATTGACCAGGTTCAGAAAGGTGACATTTTTATTGTTCGACCGGGAGAACAGATTTCAGTTGACGGTGTCATAATTGATGGAACAACTGCAGTTGATGAATCTGCACTTACAGGCGAGAGTATTCCTGTTGACAAACAGTCCGGCGACAGAGTTTCAGGCGGTACAATAAACCAATCAGGCTTTATTAAGTGTGAGGCTTTACGAGTAGGTGAGGATACCACTCTTTCACAGATTATCAGGATGGTAAGTGATGCTGCTGCAACAAAAGCACCAATTGCAAAAATTGCTGATAAGGTTTCAGGTGTGTTTGTTCCTGTTGTAATTTCAATAGCAGTTATAGCAACTGTTGCGTGGCTTATTTCTGGACAGAGTTTCGGATATGCACTTGCTCGTGGAATATCTGTTCTTGTAATCAGCTGTCCATGTGCTTTGGGACTTGCAACGCCTGTTGCCATTATGGTTGGCAACGGTGTCGGTGCTAAAAACGGAATCCTATTCAAAACTGCCGTTTCTCTCGAAGAAACAGGCAAGGCTAACATAGTAGTTCTCGATAAAACGGGAACAATAACTATGGGTAAACCTAAAGTTACAGATATAATACCTATCAATGCAACAGAAAATGAATTACTTGAATTTGCATATTCACTTGAAAAAAAAAGTGAGCATCCTCTTGCCAAGGCAATTGTTGAAAAGGGAAATGAATCAGATATCTCTGCCAATGATGTGCAGAATTTCAAGGCACTTTCGGGAAATGGCATAACTGCAGAACTGAAAGGGAAAACAGTTTATGGTGGTAGTCTTAAATTCATTAGTGAGAAGATAACCATTGACGAAACAACCATTAAGATAGCAGAAAACCTTGCTGAAAATGGAAAAACACCATTGTTATTTGCAAGTGATGAAAATTTACTTGGTATTATCGCAGTTGCCGATGTAATTAAGGAAGATAGCTCTCAAGCTATCCGTGAATTACAGAATATGGGCATTAAGGTTGTAATGCTCACAGGGGACAACGAAAAAACTGCTAATGCAATCGGCGCACAGGCAGGTGTTGATGAAGTTATAGCAGGAGTCTTACCTGACGGAAAAGAAAAGGTCATTCGCAAGCTTCGTGACAAAGGCAAAGTTATAATGGTTGGTGACGGAATAAACGACGCACCTGCTCTGACTCGTGCAGACATTGGTATTGCTATTGGTGCAGGAACGGATATTGCTATTGATTCAGCAGATATCGTTCTTATGAAAAGTAGACTTTCTGATGTTTCTGCTGCAATACGCTTAAGTCGTGCAACACTTAAGAATATCCACGAAAACCTTTTCTGGGCATTTTTCTATAATGCAATCGGAATCCCACTTGCAGCAGGTCTGTTCATAAATATTTTCGGTTGGGAATTAAACCCTATGTTCGGTGCAGCTGCGATGAGTCTATCATCATTTTGTGTAGTATCAAATGCTTTGCGACTTAATTTCAAGGATATTCGCAACAGCTTAAAAGATAGAAAAATAAATTTAAAAGTAAAGGAGAAAAAAACAATGGAAATCACAATGAAAATCGAAGGTATGATGTGCCCTCACTGCGAGGCAAATGTTAAGAAAACTCTTGAGGAGTTTGCAGAAGTAAGAGAAGCAATCGTAAGCCACAAAGACGGTACAGCAATCGTAACTCTTGATGCAGATTTAGGCGTAGCAACTCTCAAAAAAGCAGTTGAAGATAAAGGCTATAAGGTAATTGACTAAATAAAAAGAGGTATTCAATCGAATACCTCTTTTTATTTAATCTCATTCACATCATATGGTGTTCGTTGATACACAAAATAGTTAAGCCAGTTCTGGAATAAAAGGCTTCCTGCACCTCTCCAGGTAAGTGGTGGGGTCAACTGTGTATCATCATTAGGAAAATAGTTGTACGGGATTTTAATATCTAAGCCTTTATGTAAATCTCTGAAATACTCACGAGCAAGAGTGTCACTGTCATATTCACTGTGACCTGTGCAATAGAAATTTCTGCATTCCATATCAGCTACAAGATGAACACCTGAAATGTCGGAATACGAGAGAATCTGCAGGTCCTTAACAAGTGCAATATCTTCTTTTTTAGTTTCCGTATGTCTTGAATGTGGCACATAGAACAAATCACTGAATCCACGAAGTAAAGGATGATACATATCAAGTGGTTTGTGTGGAAAAATACCAAACATCTTTTCAGGCAACTTGTACTTTGGGATACCATAATGGTAATAAAGTGCAGCTTGAGCACCCCAACAAATGTGGAATGATGAGTAAACATGAGTTTTTGCCCAGTCGAAAATTGTACAAAGCTCATCCCAATAGTCAACCTCTTCAAAAGGCATCATTTCAACGGGAGCACCTGTGACAATCATACCATCAAATTTCTGGTCCTTGATGTCATCAAAGGTTTTATAGAATTTGAGCATATGCTCTTTGCTTGTGTTTTTGCTCTCATGAGTTGCAACCTGTAAAAGCTCAACCTCAACCTGTAAAGGCGAATTACTGAGAAGTCTTAAAATTTGTGTTTCAGTTTCGATTTTGGTAGGCATCAGGTTTAAAAGAATGATTTTAAGCGGACGAATGTCCTGAATGCTCGCTCTCTGCTCTGTCATAACAAAGATATTCTCCAACTCAAGATTATGTCTTGCCGGTAACTGGTCATCAATTTTAATAGGCATCTCGTCCACTCCTTTCTTCAATATGCAAGAATGTATTTTATCATAAGAACAATTTGTTGTCAAATTGATTATTTATATCTCAATTATGTGTTCAATATCCATCCATTTGTGTTCTGCGAAATTACGGACACGGACAATAACTTCGTTTTCGTAAACTTCAACAAAAAGTCCCATACCTTTATCCTGAATATCGGCATCACCGTCTGTATTATCAGTACCAAATGCAGGAACATTTATGTAAGTGATATTGTCTTCATTTACATATGAAATCCGATTGTCATAAAGTCCCATATGAAGATGTCCTGAAAAATAGATAATCCTGTTTTTTGAATTCTTCATTATTTCACGGAGTCGTTCACTGTCTTCACCAATATGACCTTCACTCCATACATCTTCCCATGTGTGATTAAGCGGGTAATGATTTAAAATAAAAACAGGTTTTTCGTCATCTTCATGGAGCTTTAATTCATTTTCTAACCATTTAAACTGCTCGTCAGAAATGTCCTCATTGATACCTGCATCGGATTCGGAGCCAAGTACAATGAAAATGCTTTTTCCAACACCAAAAGTGTAGTATAAGTTATCTCTGCAAGAAGAATTGAATTCGTTATCATAATCAAGAAAACGCTTTTTCAAATCGTCGTAATCACCGATATTATAATCACTTGGGCAAAGGTCGTGATTACCTGAAACAACATTATAGAAGCCTGAATAATATTCGTCAAGAATACCGTAAAAGGCACTTAATTCAATGACCTGATTATTCATTGTGTTGTCACCAAGGAAGATAAGCTCGTGATTTTCTTCTGCGGCATTTATATCACGGATAGCCTCACCAAAAAGTTCAAATTTATCCTTGTTATTTCCTTCCATATGCACATCAGAAAGTATTGTAAATGCCGTTTGGATATCTTCCTTTGATGTTGTGTATGGAGTTGTTGATTCCGTAGGCGTGTAAATAAACAATGCAAGTATAAATGCAAGAAGTTTATAAAACCATTTCATATTATCACCTATAATATTTCTGATAATATTGAATTTGATAAAAGAAAACCTTTTCGAGTTAATTTTAATGTGTTGTTTTCGTTTGTCATATATCCATTATCAATGAAAATTTTTGATTTTTCATATAATTCATTTGGTATATTGTAACCGAATCTCTCGAATACCTTATTTTCGTTTAAACCTTCAACAAGGCGTAAATTGAGCATTGCATATTCTGTAAAATCTCCACCTAAACCATCTTGGATAGGGTAATTGCCATTTATAAATGAATCAAAATCTCTGTCAAAATAAAATCGTTTACCATTTAAAAATGAATGTGCAGACGGACCAAGACCTAAATATTCTTCACAATGCCAGTATTTAAGATTATGACGACTTTCAAATTCTGTTTTAGCAAAATTTGAAATTTCATATTGCATTATGCCACTACTTTCAAGAGCTTCACACATCTGCAAATATAAATCAGCAGTCAAATCGTCGTCAGGAAAATTATATTTATGCTTATTCTTATAAAAATGAGTATTTTCTTCAAGCTTCAGCATATATGCACTGATATGTGGCACTCCAAGTGAAATACAGAAATCAAGAGTTTCCTGAAGTGATTTTTCTGTCTGATTTGGTATTCCAAGCATAACATCAAGTGTGATGTTGTGAAATCCAACCTTTTGAGCAGTTTTAACTGCATTTTCAACCTGATTTCTGTCAGAAAGTCTGCCAAGGATTCGTCTTTCACTATCGATAGCAGACTGAAGTCCCATTGAAATTCTGTTTACCCCACAATTGTACAATGTCTTAAAAAAATCTTCATTAAGTCCGTGTGGATTACATTCAACTGTTATTTCTGCACCATCTGTCAGAAAGTCTTTTTTACAAGTATTCACAAGAGCTGCAATGTTTTCTGCGCCTAAAACAGATGGAGTCCCTCCACCAAAGTAAAGTGTATCACCTTTACAATATAAAGCAGAAATACTTGACAATATTTTCTCGTTTAATACTTTTGTGAATTTGTTTTTCTCACTATCCTTACCTGAAAATGAATAAAAATCACAGTAAGGACATTTGGAATTGCAAAAGGGGATATGAAGATAAAGTCCTATGTTTTTCATACTTTTATGTAAGAAATTATGTGACCACAGGACTTGACATATTTTACAAGGTCGTCAAATTTAAGGAAAACAGTTGCTCGATTATCATTAGGGTGACAACCAACAATATCTTCCTTTTTAAGGTCTGCATCAAAATAAATTTCAAGCTCTTTTTCAGTGTCGTAGATAACACCAAAAGGGGACACAGAGCCTTTTTCAACCTTAAGATATTTCTCGAGTCTTTCGTCAGAGGAAAAACTTAATTTTGTTGAGTCGATTTCTGCACGGATTAACTGGAGATTTGCTCGTTTGTCACCATGAAGAACAACAAGCATATTACGAGTACCCTTAACATCACGAAGAACGAGGTTTTTTGGAATATGACCATTTTCAGTAAGTCGATATTCACTGATTTCTTCCATTGTGAACGCAGCAGGGTGTTCAATCATTCTATAATCAATTTCTAATTCTTTAAGTTTTTCAAATATTTCTTTATTCATCATCAAGTTTAAGCACAGCCATAAATGCCTCTTGTGGTACTTCCACAGTACCAAAGTGGCGCATACGCTTTTTACCTTCCTTCTGCTTTTCAAGCAATTTCTTTTTACGTGTAATGTCACCGCCGTAACACTTTGCAAGAACGTCTTTTCTCATAGCCTTAACAGTTTCACGGGCAATAACCTTACCACCGATAGCCATCTGAATCGGAATTTCAAACATCTGTCGTGGAATATTATCCTTAAGCTTTTCAGCAATTCGACGAGCCTTTGCATAAGCCTTTTCAGAGTGAATCATAAATGAAAGAGCATCGATAATATCACCGTTGAGAAGCACATCAAGCTTGATAATGCTTGAACGCTGATAATTACTCATTTCATAGTCGAACGATGCATAACCACGAGTACGTGATTTAAGTACATCAAAGAAGTCGTAGATAATCTCGTTAAGTGGAAGAATATAGTGTAAATCAACACGGTCACTTGCCAAGTGTGTTGTATTCACATAAACACCTCGTCTGTCCTGACAAAGATTCATAATCGCACCAATGTATTCAGGTGGAGCGTAAATGTGTGCCTCAACTGTTGGTTCTTCACAATAGTCAATGTTTGCAGGGTCAGGATAATGGCTTGGGTTGTCAATTTCAATAACATCACCATTTGTAAGATGAACTTTATAAATAACACTTGGAATTGTTGTTACGAGGTCAAGGTTGTATTCTCTTTCAAGTCTTTCCTGAATAATTTCAAGGTGTAAAAGTCCCAAGAAACCACAACGGAAACCAAAGCCCAAAGCACCTGATGTTTCAGGCTCAAATGAAAGGGCAGCATCGTTTAACTGCAATTTTTCGAGTGCTTCACGAAGATTTTCATAATCAGCACCATCAGCAGGATAAACACCACAGAAAACCATAGGATTAACTTTTCTGTATCCTGCAAGTGGCTCAGAAGCAGGATTTTCAGCAGTTGTAACTGTGTCGCCGACACGAGCATCACCAACGGTTTTGATTGATGCAGTAATATATCCAACCTCACCTGATGTGAGTTCTTTCTGTGGCTCCATAGCATTTGGTCGCATATAACCGACTTCAACAACATTAAATTCAGCGCCTGTTGCCATCATTCGCATTGTGTCCCCCGGTTTGATTTTACCGTCCATAACACGGACATAAACGATAACACCTTTGTAACTGTCATAAACTGAGTCAAAAACAAGGGCACGAAGTGGCTGATCGTCACGATTTTCAGGTGGTGGAACAAGTGAAACGATGCTTTCAAGAACCTGTTCAATGTTCTGACCTGTTTTTGCAGAAACTCGTGGAGCTTCGTCGCAAGGAAGACCAATTACTTCTTCAACTTCGCTTGCAACTCTGTCAGGGTCAGCAGCAGGCAAGTCAATTTTATTAATAACAGGTACTAATTCAAGATCGTGGTCAAGTGCTAAATATGTGTTAGCAAGTGTCTGAGCCTCGACACCTTGAGAAGCGTCAATAATAAGTACTGCACCTTCACAAGCAGCAAGTGAACGGGAAACCTCATAATTAAAGTCAACGTGACCCGGAGTGTCAATAAGGTTCAACTCGTATGTATTGCCGTCATTAGCCTTGTAGTCAAGTTTAACGGCATGAGCCTTGATTGTGATGCCACGCTCACGCTCCAAATCCATATTGTCAAGCAACTGCTCGGTCATATCACGCTTTGCAACAGTTTCTGTAAGTTCAAGAAGTCTGTCAGCAAGAGTACTCTTACCGTGGTCGATATGAGCGATAATTGAAAAATTTCTGATATTGTCTTTATTTGCCATATATTACCTCGTAAATCCTTCGCCGAGAATTTGTTTTGACTGTGTAACAATGAAAAAAGCATTTTCATCGGCTGATTTTATTTCCTTAATAAATTTTTGTGTCTGGTTATCGTAACAAGCACAAAGTAAAACATCTTTGCTCTGTCCCGAATAACCACCCTGACCTTTAAGCACAGTGACGCCACGATTAAGGTCATTTATAATTCTGTGACGAACTTCGTCACTTTTTTCAGTTATTATCATAATTGTCGCTCCACGACTGATTCCGTAAATTATATAGTCAAGAACCTGTGCGCTGACAAATGTGACAACTGCTGCATAAAGCATAGATTCGATATTTTTGTATATTATCCCACCAAGCACAATAACAAATCCATCGAAAATCAGAATGCTTTTTCCAAAAGAAAAATGCGGATGATTAATCTGAATAAGCTTTGCAATAATGTCAATTCCGCCTGTTGTAGCATTACGAATAAAAATTATACCTAATGAAATCCCGACGAGCGCTCCACCGATAATAGAAGATAAAAGTAAATCGTTTGAGTATGCAGGTAGAAATGCACCCGAATCAATTAAAAGGGAAGTGATAAGTGTTGCCCATATGGTGAGATTTATAAATCTACCACCAAGCTTTTTTAATGCAACAATGAATAAGGGGATATTCATTATAAAAATTGCAATACCGATTGGAATTTCAAAAAGAAAATTAAGAATAGTTGCAATTCCTGAAAAACCACCGTATAAAATATTATTTTTTGATAAGAAACAATTTACGGCAACAGAAAGCCCTATGCCACCTAAAACAAAAACAAAAGTATCAATTGCAAAATCCTTAATTTTATTCAGGTTTTTTTTCACTTAAGTCAACTCCAACTGCATTGATGACTTCACCAAGCAGAAAACGGAGTCTTTCTTCTTCGTTTTTAAGGTATAAATAACCTACAAGTGTTTCAAATCCCGTGGCATAGTGATAGTCACAACCGCTTTGGTTTTTTGGCGTATGAGAAGTGTGAGCATTTCGTCCACGCTTAAAAACTTCAGTTTCCTTTTCAGTAAGAAGAGGAAGAATAGCGTGCATACCTTTGCTTTGTGCTTCAGCTTTTACCCAACCAACCGAAAGCTTATGTAATACACCAACGGGACGGTTGGCGTTACAGACAAGCATTTCACGAACAAAAAGTGAAAAAACTGCGTCACCTGTGAATGCAAGTGTCAGTGGACTTAATGTATCCACCTTTATGTCTTTATCGTATAATTTCATAAATTTATGGAACATAGTCGAACTCTAAATCATAGATGCTGACTGTGTCACCCTCCTGAATACCTTTATCAATAAGAGCCTTTATTACTCCACGCTCCTGAATAACTCTCTGGAAATACTGAAGTGATTCGTAGTCATCAAGGTCAGTTTTACAAAGAATTCTGTAAATCCAATCAGCTTCAACAATATATACATCATCTTCAACCGTGATTGTGAATCCGTCACTGCTCTTCTTAGCAATAACTTCCATCGGGATTTCTTCACTTTCGTAGTATTTGATTGGAGGAAGAGTATCAAGCTTTCTTGCAACTGCATTTATAAGTTCCTGAGTACCGTGCTTGATTGGTGCTACTATTTCATAGTATTCGTAGCCCTTATCCTCGATATACTTTCTGAACGCTTCAAGTTGTTCGTCATCAGCAAGGTCAATTTTGTTACCTGCAACAATCTGTGGACACTTCGCTAATTCAGGATTAAATTTTTCTAATTCTGCATTGATAGCCTCAAAATCTTCTATGGGATTTCTGCCCTCACTACCTGCGACGTCAACAATGTGAACAAGCATTCTGCAACGTTCAACGTGACGTAAAAATTCGTGACCCAGACCGATACCCTCTGCAGCACCTTCAATAAGTCCCGGAATGTCAGCCATAACAAAGCTTTTTTCAGGACCCATTGAAACAACGCCTAAAACCGGAATGATTGTTGTGAAATGATAGTCACCAACAATAGGCTTCGCCTGACTTACAACTGAAATAAGTGAGGATTTACCAACATTAGGAAAACCTAAAAGTCCAACGTCAGCAATAAGCTTTAATTCAAGGCTTACCTCCCATTCTTCACCGGGAGCACCGTTTTTAGCAAATTTCGGAGTCTGACGAGTAGATGTGGCAAAGTGAGAATTACCCCAACCACCTCGACCACCTTTAGCACAGATAAACTGGTCGTCAGTTGACATATCAGCCATTACAACGCCACTTTCAACTTCACGGATAATAGTGCCACGAGGGACTTTGATAATCAAATCCTTACCCTTTTTACCACTACATCTGCTACCGCTACCGTTAGCGCCGTTTTCAGCTTTGTATTTTCTCTTATAGCGGAAATCGGCAAGAGTTGAAAGGTTGTCGTCAACCTGAAAAATAATGTTGCCACCACGACCACCATCACCACCGTCAGGGCCACCTGCATTTATATATTTTTCTCTGTGAAATGTGACAGCACCATTACCACCGTCACCAGCTTTAATTTTGATTTTCGCAATATCAACAAACATAATTTTACCTCGATTTGCATACAATTAAATATAAAAACCCATTATCTATAATATTGTACACTATTTTTGTAAAATAATAAATACTTATTTTAATATTTTTTAAATAAGTATTTGGCGGGATGATTATAAGTACAAAATACAAAACGGATCTTTCGCTCTCTTAATGAGGAAAAAATTAAAACTTTCCTATAACCTCCAATTTACCGAAAAAATTGTCGAAAAAATAATTATTTTTTAAAATAAAAAATATTGTGCATGAAATCAAATATATTGTATTAAAATATATTGACAACCACAATATATTGTGGTATCATTCAATTACAAACAGATAAATTAGAAAAAATTGGCAAATAAATTGCAATGAATGTCCGTAAAAACGGACTGAATATATAAAATAATGCGAACATTTGTATTGACATTTGCAAAAATTAGTCTATAATATGACTTGTAAAGAACATTTGTTCCAATTTGTTCGGTATCGAACATAACATTTAAAATTTCGGAGGTTGATTTTATGACAACAACATTTGCAATTACAACATTAATAGAATTAGCAGTAGCAATCCTTCTTGTTTATGGTTTTATGCATGAGGATAAGGTTATCGAGTTTGAACAGGCAATCAAGAGAATTGTAATCGGCAACATTCGTCGTGCAATTCGTATCAGAAACCACAAGAAAGCAGTTGCAAGAGGGGAACATCTTCGCTTATATTCTGCAGATGGTCGCGTACAGAAAACTAATTCAACAGTAGCATAACTTATTCTGAAAATTTATTTCTTTGACCCACTTTTCACACCTTTAAAAGAGAAAGCACCTGAAGCCTTACTTGGCCTCAGGTGCTTTTTCTATTATAGTATAAATGTCACCCTGAACGCAGTGAAGGGCCTCTTTTGAGATCCTTCGCTTTGCTAAGAATGACACCGATGAATTACATATTAAACAGCTACAACGCAGGTGTGAAAGCTTGTCACTACGCGATTTCATTTTTCATTTTGCACTTACTCTGCCGTGTATTCTCTTACTCTTAACGGAATATCAATAATGTCACACAATTTCTGACAATCCTCAATGTCTTCCTTGCTGATTACATCTACAACAGTAAGCTTTGTTGGAGTACCATATTCCTTACATTCCTTTGCAAATTTTAACATTGCATCAAATGATTTTTCACCGAATGAAGGTTTTGTGATTTCGTTATATTTTTCTGCAGTAGGTGCATTAAGACTGATTGAAACCGAGTCAATAACTTCACAGATTTCCTTTGCAGTTTCACGCTTGTTAATAAGGTCGGAAAGTCCGTTTGTGTTAAGACGGATTTTAATACCTTTGCTTCTTAAATATTTACAAGCATCAATTAAATTATTTAACGCACAAGTTGGCTCACCGTAACCGCAGATTGTAATAGAATTATTGTATTTTGAAAAATCAAAAGCATCTATTTCTGCTTTTATCTCGTCAATTGACGGATTATGCTCAAACCACAAGGTTGTTGCCTCACCAACAGAATCACCGTTGTTACGAATACAGAAAGTGCATCTGCAAGGACAAGCATTTGTAATATTAAGATAAGCCTGATTTCCATAAGTATAAACTATATCAGCCATTATTTATTCTCCTTTTAAGGTTTATTTTATCAGTTGCTTTTGCAATAATTATAAATAAAATTCCACTTGCAACCGCCTGAATAGTATTGCCGATTATTGAAAGTGTTGCCGATGCAACTGAATACAGAATACATTCAGCAACAAAGTAACCGAGAATGGTTATAACTCCTGAAACAACAGTCATTAAAACTGTTTGTTTGCATAATATTTTATTTGTTTTAAGTTTTTTACAGACAATTGCAAATGGCAAAACATTCAGCATTTTTATAAGCATTGTGGGAATTGACCATATTGCAAATCCCGAAAGAATGTCAGCCAAGCCTCCGCCTAATGCACCTGCAATTATGCAATAGGGAAACGGCAACAAACAAGCTGTAAGATAAATCATACTGTCACCAAGATGGATATATCCTTCGCCGAGTCCGGTTGAAAACTTAATTATTGAAGTTGCAAGAATAATAATTGCAGTAAAAATTGCAGTATATGTAATATTTAATAGTGATTTATTCCGCATTTATAAGCATCTCCAAATGCTTCTGAAAATTCACTCCGTCAGGCTCATAATCGAGGTTTGTCGGAGTACTTTTTATTGATTGGAAAATGAAATTCGTAGCAAGAGTTACAGCATCGAAAACATTCATTCCGTTTGTCACTGCACCACAGACAATACTTGAAAAAATATCGCCCGTACCTGAATAACTACCGTTTAAAAGTGTTGATTTTACAGGTTTTGCACCGCTTTTATCAACAATAAGATTTATAATTTCATCATTGTTTTTTATACCTGTAACCACAACTGTTTTTGTTGTTTCATTAAGTAAAGAAAATGCAAGGCTGCTGATTTTTTCAACATCATTTTCTTTGCTGATTTCATTAAAATCAGCACCACAAAGAATACAAAGTTCTGTAAGGTTAGGGGTAATGATATTTGCCTTTTTGGTAAGCGCTTTTACCTTTTCACAAAGTGCGTTATCATAAGTGTTATAAAGCACACCGTCATCTGCCATTACAGGGTCAACAAAAACAAGTGAATTCTTGCTGAAAAGGTCAATAAAATCAAGGATTATATTAACCTGCTTTTCACTACCAAGATAACCTGTTAAAATGGCATCAAATCGCACATTTTGGTTTTTCCAAACATCAATATATGGGGTTAAATGGTCAGTAAAATCAACAGAGTAAAAATTATCAAAACCCGTTTGATTTGAAAGAATTGCAGTAGGAATTGGATTACACTCAATACCCATAGCTGAAAGTATTGGAAGTGCTACGGAAAGTGAGCATTTACCAAAGCCTGAAAGGTCGTTTATGACGGCTATTCTTTTCACTGTTTTCACCCCTTGATTTATGGATTTTATGGGTATATAATATACTAAAAGTGTCTTTGATAAAATATACAAAAACAAGAATTTTTAAGGGGACAGTTTGCTGTGAAAAATCGAAAATTATATATGCAGATTTACGACTATTATAAAATATTAATTGAAAGTGGGAAAATGCCGGAGGGTAGCAAATTGCCATCAATTAGGCGTTGCGCAGAAGAAAGAAATGTGAGCAAAACAACGGTGGAGTCTGCATTTATGTGCCTTTGTGATGATGGTTACATATTGCCAAAAAGTCAGAGCGGTTATTACGTTTCAAAACGTGGTAATACGCCGAAAAAGGCAGAAATCAAAAACGAAAACAAGCAAGAAAAGTCCAATATTTTATATGATTTTGCATCTGCTGGTGTTGATGCAGAAAGCTTTAATATGGATATATGGCGTCGTTATGTTAAAAGTGCTCTCAGGCAAACTGAAAAGTTGCTTTTTTATGGTGAATCGCAAGGGGAGTATGACCTGCGAAAAGAATTTGCAAAATATGCAAGAGAAACTCGAAATTGTATCTGCACAGAGGAGAATATTGTGATTGGTGCAGGGGTGCAGACTCTTCTCAATATCCTTTGTCCTCTTATAAAACACAAAAAATCTGTTTGCTTTGACGATTTGTCCTATCGTCAGGGTACTGCGATTTTTACTGATTACGGATTCAAGGTTAATAACGATAGAGAAAAATCAAATATAATATACACTTCACCGTCATATTCAACCCGTTGGGGTGATATTATGAGCGTCAAAGACCGCTTTGATTTATTGGATTTTGCGCAAAAAAATAACAAATTGATTATTGAAGATGACTATGGTAGTGAGTTTAGATATTTCAACCGCCCGACACCATCTTTACAAAGTCTTGACGGTGGTGAAAATGTAGTGTATTTAGGTACATTTTCAAAGCTTTTATTGCCATCAATACGTATAAGCTTTATGATTTTGCCACAGTCTTTGATAGGAGAATACCAAAAGAAAAAGCACTTGTATAATCAGACTGTTTCAAAGGCAGACCAGATAGCTTTATGTAGTTATATCCGTGACGGACATCTCAATTCTCAAATCAGAAAATCAAGGAAACTTTATTCGCAGAAATCAAAAATTTTTACAGATTTACTTGTTGAAAATTTTCACGAGGATGTAAAAATTTTAAAGACAAATTCGCCGCTATATGTCCGTTGCAGATTTAATAAAAAATGTTCTGCAAAGGAGCTTTGTAAAGAGGCTGAAAAGAACGGAATTTTGTTAATCTCTGCTAACTCTGACGACATTTTTCCTGAAATTGCCTTTTCTGTTGCAACAGTAAGTCAGAACAGCCTTTCAGATGCTATAAAATTGCTTGAAAAAGTGGTGCGAAATAGTTAATAAATACAAAAGAAACGCAATTTTTATGTGCTAAACGCCAATATTATTTATAATAGTATAAAAAATTCAAAAAAGTGATAGACTTTTTGAAATAAGTTTGTTATAATTTTAACATGTACTGTTATGTTAAAAAGGCGGTATTAATAACATTAATGAGGGTGGATTATTAATTCACCATAATCAAAAAAGGAGGAAATTCCAAAATGCTCAAAAAATTAAGTTCCATTCCGTTTTCAGGAACACCGGAGCAAGAGGAACAGCTTAAAGCTGTCATTGAAGCAAATAAGGATGACAAGAGTATGCTTATGCATGTAATGCAGGAAGCACAGGGTATCTACGGTTACCTTCCTTATGAAGTTCAGGTTATGATTGCAGAAGGCATGGATGTTCCGCTTGAAAAGGTTTACGGAGTATCAACCTTCTACGCACAGTTCTCACTTTCTCCAAAGGGTGAATACAACATTTCAGTTTGTCTTGGTACAGCTTGTTATGTTAAGGGTGCTCAGGACCTTGTTGACAAAATTACAGAAAAACTCGGTATCGGTCCTGACGAATGCACACCGGAC